>CALXIC010000117.1 GCA_944388265.1 uncultured Clostridia bacterium
CGGCGCAGCATCGTTTCATCGAGCGCCCACAGCAGCAGCGGAAAGACGATGACCGGTTCCAAAAAATGATTGAAAAAGACATTGTAGAGATTGAACCCGCAAAAGGCGTACAAGATGCCGCCCAGCACCGCTGTTTCGGTGCGCTTGACCATGGTTTTGAGCCATGCGTAAGCCGCAGTTCCGGCACAGGCAAATTTCAGCATCAAAAGAGGCGCCATCAAATAAGGAACTGCCTCACTTGGAAAGGGAATCGTCAGCCAGAAAAAAGGACTCCCCAGCAGATAGAACGAATACGATCCCCAAAAATTCGCGCCCAAATCGGTGTTCCAGTTCCATCCGGTATTTCCGCTTCGGATGGCGTCATGCGCCAGCTGATAAAACGGAATCTGCTGGACATTGAAATCCCCGTAATAAATAAAATAGCCCTGATCGGCAATGATATAAGGCAAAAAGAGCAAAAAAGCAAGCAGCAGACAAAACCCGAAGGTCACCCATCCGCCGCGCAAAGTCCGTGTTTGGCGTGTCAAAAAAGTTCCTCCCATTCCCAAACCGCACCCTTTGCGGCTGGTTATTGCTTCCAGTATAGCACATTTTCCTGCGAATCGGGCCGAAATCAGAAAGATTTCATAATTTCCCGGGAAACGGACGCAAAAAAACAGGCGCCGGCAACTGCCGGCGCCTGCCAAAACACCATTATTTGATGACAACCAGTTCATATTCGCGCGAACCAAGACCAATTTTTTCACCGTGTGCCAACGTAACCGTCCAGTCGGTCACCGGCATCGAGTTGGTGAACGGATCGTGATGATCCACGAAATCGGGCGCTGCCATATTGTCGCTCAGATAAGAATTCGGCAGCGGCTGCTGTTTGATGCATGCATCTGCACAAGCCTGGTCGATCGCTACCGGGTCAAACGAAGCGAACATCCCGATATCCGGCAGAATCGGCGTATCGTTTTCGGCATGGCAGTCGCAGAACGGAGAGATGTCCTGTACCAAGCTGATATGGAACTGCGGACGGCCGTCCACAACCGCTTTGGCGTATTCCGCCATCTTGCAGTCGAGTTCATCGTTTGCACAGCTGTTCGGATTGTAAATGGCGTCGAAGTTGCAGCCGCCGATGCAGCGTCCACAGCCTACGCAAAGTTCCTGATCGATGGAAGCCTTGCGGTCTTTGCCATAGCTGATGGCGTGCTGTGCGCATTCACGCTGGCACAGACGACATCCGCGGCAGAGATCCTGATCGACCACCGGTTTGCCGTTGTTGTGCTGATCCATTTTACCGGCGCGCGAGCCGCAGCCCATGCCGATGTTTTTGATCGTGCCGCCAAAACCGGTCGCTTCATGACCTTTGAAGTGGGTGAGCGAAATGAAAATATCCGCATCCATCACCGCGCGGCCAATCTTCGCTTCTTTGATGTATTCGCCGCCGACTACCGGCACCGATACTTCATCCGTCCCTTTCAGGCCGTCGGCAATGATGACCTGACATCCGGTCGAAAACGGGGAAAATCCGTTTTCATAAGCCGCATCCATATGCTCCAGTGCATTTTTGCGGCGTCCGGGATACAGGGTATTGCAGTCCGTCAAAAACGGCTTGCCGCCCAGTTTTTTCACCAGATCGGCGACCACTTTCGCATAATTGGGGCGCAGATAAGCCAGATTTCCCGGTTCACCAAAATGAATCTTGATGGCAACAAATTTGTTTTCAAAATCGATTTGTTCCATACCTGCACGAATCATCAGCTTTTCCAGCTTCTGCAACAGGGTTTGACCATTGGTCGCACGGAAATCGGTAAAATAAACCTTCGATTTTTCCATAGGGTTACGCTCCTTCCTTCGCCGGTCTACCTTCATAGCACAGCTTATAGCACTTTATTTTTGATGAAATCAAACAGATTCCTCTGTGATCCCAGCTTCCTGAATCTGATAACGCAGCGTCATCAGGTTGTCCATCAGATGGACGTTTTCCACCACGACGTGATCGTAGTACAGCGCTAAATCGTACGAGCTGAAATTCCAAAAACTGCGCACGCCGCAGTCCACCAGCCGTTTGACCAGTTCCTTCGCCGCTTTCTCCGGCACGCAGAGAAACGCCGTCTGCGGATGATGTTTTGCGCAAAACGTTTCCAATTCGCCGTCCGCTAAAATTTCAAATCCCGCAACGGTTTTGCCGACAAGCGCCGGATTGGAATCAAATAATCCAACCATTTCAAACCCGCTTCTGGAAAAATCCAGATGCGAAGCAATCGCCTTGCCAAGGTTGCCCACCCCGATTTGAATGGTCGGCACTGGATTGCGCAGACCCAAAATGTTTGCGATTTCCTCCTGCAAAGATTCTACATTATATCCGTATCCCTGCTGACCAAATCCGCCGAAACAGTTTAAATCCTGCCGGATCTGCGACGCGGTCAGTCCCATGCGTTCGGACAGTTCCCGCGACGAAATACGGGTAATCCCTTTCTTTTTCAATACGCCAAGATAACGATAATAACGGGGCAAACGCCGGATAACAGACAGCGATACCGCCGATTTGGATGCCATATAACAAGCTCCTCCCTTTTCGGAAACGCCCCAATATTTCATACAATTGGAGCAAAGTATATTCCAGAATTATTGTAATCACTGGTAGGGCTTTTGTCAAGTACAGGAAAAATCAGACTTTGCAGGATTTCCTTTAATTTCTTGACTTTTTGCATTAAAAGTGTTACCGTATCAATTGTGTATTCTGTGTATGGGAGGTCTATTATGCCGCATCAGTCTTTTATTCGCAAATACGCCATCATTTTATTGGGAAATCTCTTGGTGGCGATCGGCGTAGCACTTTTTGTTTCTCCATTCGGTATTATTACAGGCGGGGTTGGCGGTTTGGCGCTTCTTGTGGAAAAATTCACGAGTGTGCCGATGTCCATCACCACCATGATTTTAAACGTCTTGCTGTTTTTGCTGGGATTATGGTGCCTTGGGAAAAGCTTCACCATTTCCACGGCATTGTCTACCTTTGTTTATCCGATTTTTCTTTGGGGACTCGAACAGTTTCCCTCCCTGTCGACCCTTTGCCCGGATATTACGCTGGCCTCCATCTTTTCCGGGTTACTGATGGGGCTTGGCCTTGGACTCGTGATGCGGGAAGGTGCTTCCACCGGTGGCATGGATATTCCGCCGCTCATCGTCTATCGGCGCACGCACATTTCCCTTGGCGTGTTGGTCGCAATTTTTGATTACGCGGTCCTGCTCTGCCAGGTGCCGTTTTATAGTCCGAAAGAAATCCTTTACGGTACGCTGTCGGTACTGGTTTCTTCCCTGACCATCAACGAAGTCATGCTCTCCTCCAACGACAAGATGCAGCTTCTGGTCATTTCCCCCGCCTATCAGCAAATCCGCGAAGTGCTGCTCAAGATGGATTTGGGTGTGACTATGATGGATGTCAAAACCGGCCTTCAGCTGGAAGCTCAGCAGGCCGTGCTGAGCATCTTCTCGCAGCGCCGTCTGACCGTCATTCAGGAACGTGTATTGGAAATCGACCCCAACGCTTTCTTGATCACTTCCCGTGTCGCTGAAGTACACGGAAGAGGCTTTACCAAAGCGCGCTACTATTCCGACTGGATGGAATCCGAAAGCTGACCATCCCCAAAATCATTTGCCGCCAAAAAGTACTGTAACACCTTTTCCCCCACTCACATATGATGGAATGTATCCGGTAAGAGAAAACGGAAACCGCCACCGGCAGCGGATTTTCCAACCGGAAACAAATGGTGGCCGGAGAAAAGGAGAAACTATTATGTGTGGTAACAACTGTTCTTGGATCCTCACTTTTTACTATTTTTCAGCACAATCACCGCAAAAACAGCACCAAATTTTAAATCTTGATACAAATTTGATACAAATATTTGTATCAACAAAAAAACCGGGGAAAGTACCAATGTACCTTCCCCGGTTTTTCTCATGTCTGCTTTGGATTACCTGAAAAAAGCAATGATTACTTTACCATTTCCCAAATGGTTTCATAAACACCGGTTGCACCCGGCTCCCAAATATTGTTGTCTACATGCGAAATCCATTTGGACCCGTTGTGCGTGCAGGTGCTCCCGTTTTGCCACGGAATTGCGCCCACTCCGTTCCACATATACCACTGCGGGTATTCTTCCGCCGGTTCCGGCTCCGGAATTTCAACCGCGGTCTTCAAATGCTCTTCCAAAGAAGTTTTTAATGTGCTCATTCCGAGTGCGTTTGCTTCCATCGTTTGTTGAAGTTCTTCACACATGGCAAACAGTTGATTGATCTGCTCCTGCATGGGCGCATACCCGTTTTCCGGATTGGCATTTTTCTGCGCAAGAATCACCAGTTCTTCGCGTTCTTCACTGCTGATTGCACCCTGCACCCACAGCGTATCGATTTTGTTCAGCATATCATTTAAGACATAGCGTCCGGACAAGATCACATTTTCTACAATTGTTTTCATTTTTAACCTCCTAATGCGTTTTGTTCCAAGGCGGAAATGCGGTCGTAAAGCTGTTGGATTACCGATTCGAGATCGGATTTGCCGGATACCGTAACGGTTCCG
>CALXIC010000118.1 GCA_944388265.1 uncultured Clostridia bacterium
TATGAACTGGCTTAACCGCTTTCGGATCTTTATGATCGGCCGAAACGGCAGCGACCAATTTAACTTCGCGCTTTTGATCGCTTATCTCGTCTTGTCGGTGTTCTCTTCCTTTTTCATTGGGATTCGCATCGTTTATGCGATTTTGTATGTTTTATCCCTGGCTCTTTTGGTGGTCTTTTTCTGGCGCTTCTTTTCGCGCAATGTGGCATCCCGCCAGCTGGAAAACGAACGCTTTCTCAACTGGTGGAACCCCACCCGCTATGCCCTCATCCAGTGGAAGAACCGCATCACCGACCGCGATCACGTATACGTCAAATGCAAGCGCTGCGGACAGCGGCTTCGCCTGCCAAAAGGACGCGGACGTTTGAACGTCACCTGTCCGAAATGCGGCAACCGCTTCATCAAAAAAACCTGACACAGAAAGGAACTTTTTCATGATCTTACTGGAACGAACCGACGTGATGAATTTTGAAAACGCCATGCGCGGCGCCCGAAATCCGATGAACAGCTGGGCCAGAATGGACAGCACTACTGACGAAAACGGCCGCTTTACCTTTGGCCCAAACGATTTCGATCTGGCTTGCCGCTTGGTACAGTCCGGCACCGACCATCGCAAATTCATCCGGCAGATCTTTGTTTCGGTGGACATCACCGCTCCCCTGTACTGGTGGAAAGAATACGACACCTATAAAGTCGGCACCGTCGCCAATTCGACGAGTACCATGCATAAAATTTCCGCCAAGCCTTTTGAACGTGCGGATTTCAGCTGCGACCACATGGACGAAGAAACGCTCCGGCAGTTTGACGGCGTCATTGCCTATCTTGAAACGCTGCGGCAGCGCTATCTCGAAACCAAGGACAAACAATACTGGTACGACATGATTCAGTTTTTGCCCTCCTCCTACCAGCAGATGCGCACCTGCACCTTCAGCTACGAAAATGTGCTGGCGATGTATTTTGCCCGCTGCCACCACAAACTCGATGAATGGCACACCTTCTGCGACTGGGCAAAATCCCTGCCGTATATGGACGCTTTCATTGAAGCGGCTTCCAAAAACCGATAAATAGAAATAAAAACCGGTCTGCAACTATGCAGACCGGTTTTTTATGTCATCAGATCAGAATCATTCAGTCATCCGAAAAATAGCGGATGGCTTCTTGGGTATCGCGGGCAATCTGAGAAAACAATTCATCCACGCTGTCAAAGCGCTGTTCCCCGCGGACAAATCGGTAAAGCGTGACCGTCACGGTTTGTCCGTAAATTTCATCGTCAAATCCCACCACATGCGTTTCCGCCAGCGGGATCTGGCCATTTACGGTGGGCTTTACCCCGATGTTGGTAATGCCGGGATATTGTTTGCCCTTCCACTCCACCGAAGAGATGTACACGCCGTAGCGGGGCTGGCAAATCGACGGATCAAACCGTTGATTCAAGGTGGGATAATGCATCTGCGTGCCCAAACGGCGGCCGTGAATCACCTCGCCGGTCACCGAATAGGGTTCGCCCAGCAGGCGGTTGGCTTCTTCCATCCGCCCGTTTTCGAGTGCATCCCGGATACGGGTCGAGCTGATCGGAACGCCGCTGTCCAAATATTTGGGCACCACGACCAAATCCACGCCCGCTTCCTCACAAAGCGCGCGAAGAAGCGCCACATCGCCCGACGCCCGGCACCCAAAACGGAAATCTTCCCCGCAGCACACCCGGCGCGCATTCATCTTCGAAAACAAAAGCTCCCGCACAAATACTTCGGCTTCCATGCTGCTGATTGCCGAGAATTCCGGCACCCAGCAGATTTCTACCCCCAATTTTTCGATGCGGCGCAGCCGTTCATCCAGCGGCTGAATGCTCTTCATCTGCGCCTTGCGCGAAGGCTTTACGCGGGTGGTATCGAAGGTGAGCACCCCGGCCGTCAGCGCGGGGTCAGAGGTTGCGGCTTCAATCACCCGACGGTGTCCCAGATGCACGCCGTCGAAAATGCCCAGCGCCACCGCGCAGGGCTGAGAAACGGGGGAAAAATCCCGATTGATCTGCATGGTTTGATACTCCTTTGAGTCAACGATAAAACATTTTGGCAATCACCAGCTCCATCGTTTGCAGATTGAGGGTTGCCAGTCCCAAAAAGTGATTCTCCGCATCGAACACCCGATGCAGGCCATCCACCTTTTTGTAACGCACACGATTTAAATCCAGCTTCACGCCGTTTTGAAACTTCACCGACTGCACCGCATTTAAGCGGATTTTGGGAAGCTGCAAAAATACCTGCTCCACCGGAAGCACCTTTTCTTCCAAAACGCCCTGCTCTTCAAACTGCTGCAATTCTTCGATGGTGTAGCAGTCCGAAAGGCTGAAATTTCCCGCTTCGTAGCGTTCGAGCGCCGTCAGCGTTGCGCCGACGCCGAGTGCCGCGCCCAAATCGTGGCAGAGGGTGCGAATATAAGTGCCCTTGGAACAGCGCACATCCAAAACACCGGTCTGATGTTCTTCATCAAACGAAAGGAGCGAAAGTGCGTAGATGGTGACTTGGCGGGGTTTGCGTTCCACTTCCCGCCCGGCGCGCGCCAAATCATAAAGCCGGCGGCCGTTCACCTGCACGGCAGAATACATCGGCGGAATCTGTTCAATCTCCCCGCAAAACGACAAAAGCGCCGCGCGCAGCTGCTCTTCAGTCACCGCACTGGGTGTTTGGGTGAGCACTTCCCCGGTATGGTCCTGCGTGGTCGTCATCATCCCCAAGCGAAAGGTCGCGCGGTACGCCTTATCTTCTCCGGGCATCACATCGCACGCCTTGGTGGCGATCCCTAAAAAGAGAGGGAGCACCC
>CALXIC010000119.1 GCA_944388265.1 uncultured Clostridia bacterium
GCTAAGAAAAATCAGATTGAAATCTGCAAATCGCTCGGTTTGAAAAAAACCAACGATGTGACGATTCAGCCTGATAACGATGCAACGAGAGGTAAGATCTTTAAGGTTTCTCACCTCGTTAAGGTTACTGAACGATAACATAAGGAGGTGCAACTATCATGAAACTGCATGAATTGTCTCCGGCACCGGGTTCGACCAAAGAAGTCAAACGCATTGGCAGAGGTCATGGCTCGGGCAACGGCAAAACGGCAGGCAAAGGCCACAAAGGTCAGAAAGCTCGTTCCGGCGGCGGTATTCGCCTTGGTTTTGAAGGCGGTCAGATGCCGCTCCAGAGACGCGTTCCGAAGAGAGGCTTCAACAACATTTTTGCAAAACATTATGTTGTGATCAACGTTTCCGATCTGGAAGCAAACTTCGACAACGGCGCAGTGGTTGATACCGAAGCTCTCGTGGGTCTCGGCATCATCAACGATCCGAAAGACGGCGTGAAAGTACTCGGCAATGGCGAACTCACCAAGAGCCTGACGGTTCAGGTGGCGAAGTTCTCCAAATCTGCGGTAGAAAAAATCGAAAAAGCAGGTGGGAAGGCCGAGGTGATGTAAGGTGCCATTCTTTGATACCATCAAAACCACCTTTAAAACTCCTGGTTTACGGAACAAAGTATTATACACCTTATTCATCCTTCTGATCTTCCGTCTTGGATCTCACATTACCGCCCCGTTCGTGAATGCGACGAGCCTTTTGGCTTCGATGGGCGATAGTTCCAACACATTTTTCGGTTATTTGAATATGATGAGCGGCGGCGCATTCGACCGGGCAACGATTTTTGCCCTCTCGATCACCCCGTACATCAACTCTTCGATTATCATTCAGCTTTTGACGGTATCGATTCCGTATCTTGAACGGCTTGCAAAAGACGCCGGCGAAGGCCGAAAGAAATTGGCCCGTATCACGCGTTACACAACGGTGATTCTCGCGCTGGTTCAAGCGATCGGCTACTTCGTGCTGCTGAAAAACTACAACTGTTTTGATGCAGCGTATGTGGATGGTCCGATCATCTGGTTTACCGGCCTCGTTGTGGTCCTGACCTTTACGGCAGGCGCCGCGCTGATTATGTGGCTGGGCGAACAGATCAACGAAAAGGGTGTCGGCAACGGCATCTCAATCATCCTGTTTGCCGGGATTGTAGCGCGCGGACCTTCGGCAGTTTCGGTTTTGATCGAAAACTTCAAACAGGGTTCGACGAACGGCATCTACTACTTCCTCGTTCCGCTGACGATTGTGATGTTTGCCGCGATGATCGTGTTCATCATCGTCATGACTCTTGCAGAACGCCGGATTCCGGTGATGTATGCCAAACGCGTGGTTGGACGCAAAATGTACGGCGGCCAGTCCAGCTACATTCCGATTAAGGTCAGCATGAGCGGCGTTATGCCGATCATCTTCGCGTCGGCGATCCTTTCGCTGCCGAGCACGATTGCTCTCTTCTGGCAGCCGGAAGCAAACTCGTTCGGTGCGGCGGTTCTGGGCGCATTCACGCACACCGGCTGGGTGTACGCAGTGCTCTACTTCCTGCTGATCATCCTGTTCAACTATTTCTACATCGCGATTCAGTACAATCCGGTGGAGATTGCGAACAATATCAAGTCCAACAATGGGGCGATTCCGGGCATCCGTCCGGGCAAACCGACCGTAAACTTCATTTCCCGTGTCATTAGTAAGGTGACGTTGATCGGCGCCTTCTTCCTGGGCGTGATCGCGGTATTCCCGATTCTCTATTCGGGCATCACCAACATCAATGTATCGCTGGGCGGTACGTCGATCATCATCGTGGTAGGCGTTGCGCTGGACACCATGCGCCAGCTCGAATCGCAGCTCACCATGCGTCATCATAAAGGCTTTTTGGAATAACGTTTGGAGGAGAAACTATGAACCTGATCTTATTGGGTGCTCCGGGTGCAGGCAAAGGCACACAGGCGGAAGTGATCTGTGACCATCTGCAGATTCCGGCGATTTCGACCGGCAATATCCTTCGAGAAGCTGTGAAAAACGGGTCTGAGCTGGGCCTGAAGGCGAAGTCCTTCATGGATTCCGGCGCGCTGGTTCCGGATGAAGTTGTCATCAACATTCTGAAAGAACGCATTGCGCAGGACGACTGCAAAAAGGGATTCATCCTCGATGGATTCCCGCGCACCGTTCCGCAGGCTGAGGCACTGGACGCAATGGGAGTTCAGATCGACTGTGTTCTGAGCTTGGAAGTTGCGGACGAAGCGATCATGCAGCGCCTGTCGGGCAGACGTGTCTGCCAGGATTGCGGCGCTTCCTACCACATCGACTACAAACCGTCGAAAGTGGAAGGTGTGTGCGATCGCTGCGGTGGCAAAACGGTTCAGCGCAAAGACGACGAACCGGAAACGATTAAAGACCGCTTGAATGTTTACCATACGCAGACCGAACCGTTGAAAGCTTACTATTCCAAAACCGGCAAGCTGGTGACCGTCGAAGGTCAGGAAGAGGTGGCAGACACGACGGCGTTGGTTTTGAAAGCGTTGGGTGAATAATTTTGATTCAACTGAAAAATACAACAGAAATTCAGCAAATGAGTGAAGCGTGCAAAATTTCCGCCGAGGCCTTGAAGGTCGCGGGGAAATTTATGCAGCCCGGAATTTCCACTTGGGAAATTGATGCGGAGATTGAAAAATTCATCCGCTCGACCGGTGCCAGACCGAACTTTAAAGGTCTGTACGGTTTTCCGGGCAGCGCTTGCATCTCGGTGAATGAAGTGCTGATCCACGGCATTCCTTCCAAAAAGATCATCTTGAAGGAAGGCGACATCGTTAGCGTCGATACCGGTGCGGCGATTGGAGGATTTAACGGCGACAACGCCTACACCTTTGCAGTGGGTGCGATTTCGGAGGAAGCCCAAAAGCTTCTGAAGGTCACCGAGGAATGCTTGTACCGTGGGATTGAACAGGCAAGAGTGGGCAACCGTATGGGAGATATTTCCAATGCCGTGCAAAGCCATGCCGAAAGCTTTGGGTATGGTGTGGTACGTAAATTCGTAGGACACGGTGTCGGAAGAGATCTTCACGAAGATCCGGAGGTGCCGAATTTCGGCCGCCCGGGTCGCGGTGTTCGCCTCGCGGCTGGGATGACGCTCGCCATCGAACCGATGATTAACCTCAAAGGAGCCGATGTGAAGGTGTTGTCCGATGGCTGGACGACGGTTCCGACTTCGGGAAGCCTGTCCGCCCATTTTGAGCATACAATTGTGATCACGACCGATGGTCCGAAAATCTTGACGAAAGTCTGACGGAGGATCTATGGAAGTGGGAAGCATCGTTCGTTCGATGGCGGGTCACGATCAGGGCAGCTTTTATGTGGTGGTGAAAGCGGCGGACGGTTTCGTCTGGATCGCTGACGGCAGACGGCGGAGCATTCTGCGCCCCAAGCGCAAGAATCCCCGGCATCTGGCAAAAACCGCACAAAGCGTCCCGCTGACCGCTGAGTGGACGGACAAAAAAATACGACATTCGCTGTGGACGCTCAATTTTGGTACGTCGCAGCCTGTCACCGAAGAGGAGGAGACTTGAATATGGCAAAAGACGATGTGATCGAAATCGAAGGGATCGTGACCGATACGCTTCCCAATGCACAGTTCAAAGTTGAATTGCCGAACGGCCACAAAATTCTGGCGCATATTTCCGGTAAACTGCGTATGAACTTCATCCGCATTCTTCCCGGTGATAAGGTGACAGTGGAAATGTCGCCGTACGATTTGACGAAAGGCCGCATTACCTGGATATCCAAGTAATCGGTATTTGAAGAATCCGACAGCCGCAAGGCTGATTTGCAGTAACGAATAGTCGCAGGTGCGGTTTGACCGTTCCCTGCTAAGGAGGTAATTTCAAATGAAAGTAAGACCTTCCGTGAAGCCCATCTGTGAAAAATGCAAAATCATCAAACGCAAAGGCCGGATCATGGTGATCTGCCAGAATCCGAAGCATAAACAGCGTCAGGGCTAATCATTGGACACAGATTGAATAAACAGCAGCGCATTCTGCGCAAAACTGTATTTGGAGGTGCAACTTAATGGCTCGTATTGCCGGTGTTGACCTGCCGAGAGAAAAGCGAATCGAAATCGGTTTGACTTACGTCTACGGCATTGGTCGTACAGCTGCCAAAAACATCCTCGAAGCGACTGGTGTAAATCCGGATATCCGCGTGAAAGACCTGTCTGAGGATGATCTCGCAAAACTGCGTGATTATATTGACAAAAACTATGAAGTTGAAGGTGATCTTCGCAGAAGCACCGCTCTGAACATCAAACGCTTGATCGAAATCGGCTGCTATCGTGGCGTCCGTCATAGAAAGGGTCTTCCGGTTCGTGGACAGCGCACCAAGACCAACGCCCGTACCAGAAAAGGTCCGAAGAAAACGATCGCGAATAAGAAGAAATAAGGAGGACTTGAGATATGGCAACGAAACAGTCTGCTAAAAAAGTAGTTCGCAGACGCCGTGAACGGAAAAATATTGAACGCGGTGCTGTGCATATTCAGTCTACCTTTAACAACACCATCGTCACCATCACCGATACTCAGGGCAACGCGATTTCCTGGGCTTCCGCTGGTGAAATGGGCTTCCGCGGTTCGAAAAAATCCACCCCGTTCGCTGCACAGACCGCTGCGGAAACCGCTGCGCGTGCTGCAATGGAACATGGCCTGAAAACCGTTGAAGTTTATGTCAAAGGTCCTGGCTCGGGACGTGAAGCAGCGATCCGTGCTTTGCAGGGCGTGGGTCTCGAAGTAACCCTGATCAAAGACGTTACCCCGATCCCGCACAACGGCTGCCGTCCGCCGAAGAGAAGAAGAGTATAATCATACGAAAACAGGAGGTGCCTTGTAAATGGCTAGATATACTGGTGCTGTTTGCAGAATGTGCCGCCGCGAAGGACAGAAATTGTTCCTCAAAGGCGAAAGATGCTA
Organism: uncultured Clostridia bacterium; assembly: GCA_944388265.1. GTDB lineage: Bacteria > Bacillota > Clostridia > Oscillospirales > Ruminococcaceae > CALXIC01. The sequence goes on from CALXIC010000119.1 coordinate 4,986, forward strand.
TTCTGACAAATGCTCGTTTACCAATAGAAAAGCTCCGAAGTCGGAAGTTCCGGCTGCTCCGGGTCAGCATGGCCAGAGCCGCAAGAAAGTTTCCAACTACGGCATGCAGCTGAGAGAAAAACAGAAAGTCCGTCGTTACTACGGCCTGCTGGAAAAACAGTTTGCAAAATACTATGAAATGGCTGACCGCAAACAGGGTATGACCGGTCCGAACCTGCTGTCTTTGTGCGAATCTCGTCTGGACAACGTGGTTTACCGTCTGGGTCTTGCTAGCTCGCGTGCAGAAGCTCGTCAGCTGGTGGTTCACGGCCATTACACCGTCAACGGCAAACGCGTGAACATTCCGTCCTTCCTCGTACATGAAGGCGATGTGATTGCTGTTTGCGAAAAATCCCGTACTTCGGAAAAATTCAAAGCTGTCACCGAAGCGAACTCGGCTCGTCCGGTTCCGATGTGGCTGGAATACAATCCGGAAAAGATGGAAGCAAAAGTTGTTCGTATGCCGAATCGCGACGATATCGACTACGAAGTTCAGGAAAACCTCATCGTCGAATACTATTCGAAATAATAGCGTTTAACCGCGCTGTTATTTTGAATCGTATGGCTCGCTTTTTCAATCGCCATGGAACCAAATATTATCTGCAAAAGCAATTTTGCACTATAGGAGGGTTAACTACATGATAGAAATTGAAAAGCCAAGAATTGAGACGGCAGAAATGAAACCGGACGGAACGTACGGTAAATTTATTTTGGGGCCTCTTGAACGCGGCTACGGTACGACTCTGGGCAACAGCCTTAGAAGAGTACTGCTCTCCTCGTTACCGGGTGTTGCGGTTGCTTCGATCAAAATTGACGGAGTGCAGCATGAGTTTTCGACGATTCCCGGCGTAAAAGAAGACGTCACGGAAATTGTTCTGAACATCAAAGGTTTGATTGCAAAGATTCACGGCGACTCGCCCAAAACCGTTTACATTGAAGCGGAAGGCGAAGGCGTGGTAACGGCTGGCGATATCAAAGCGGATTCGGAAGTGGAAATCCTCAACCCGACGATGCACATTGCCACGCTGGATACCCATGCAAAGCTGTATATGGAAATCGTGCTGGATAAAGGCCGCGGCTATGTTCCGGCAGAACGCAACAAACAGAACATGCAGAACATTGTGGGCATCATTCCGGTCGACAGCATCTTTACTCCGGTTTTGAAGGTAAATTATACCGTTGACAATGCGCGTGTCGGTCAGAGCATCGACTATGATAAATTGGGCTTAGAGGTATGGACCGATGGCACGATTTCTGCCAAAGAAGCGGTCTCTCTTGCGGCCAAGATTCTGAATGAGCATCTCAATCTCTTTGTAGATCTTTCCGAAGAAGCTGCTGCCACCGAAATTTTGGTGGAATCGGGCAGCGGGGATGATTCCCGTGTTCTGGAGATGACTATTGAGGAGCTTGACCTGTCGGTGCGTTCGTTCAACTGCCTCAAACGCGCAGGCATCAATACGGTCGCAGACTTGATCAATAAATCGGAAGATGATATGATGAAAGTCCGTAACCTTGGTAAAAAGTCTTTGGAAGAAGTCATTCAGAAGCTTCATTCCCTGGGCTATAACCTGAATCCGGACGATGAATAATCCAACCAACCAGTAAGGAGTGAATATAGAATGGCAGGAAGTAGAAAACTCGGCAGAGCTTCTGACCACAGAAAGGCCATGCTGCGCGCGATGGTCACCTACCTGCTCGAAAACGGTAAAATCGAAACGACCGTTGCAAGAGCAAAAGAAGTTCGTGCAATGACCGAGAAAATGATTACGCTTGGTAAAACAAACGATCTCCACTCCAAGCGCCAGGCTTTTGCCTATATTACCAAAGAAGCGGTCGTCAAAAAACTGTTTGACGAAATTTCTCCGAAATACGCAGATCAGAACGGCGGTTACACCCGCATCGTAAAGATCGGCCCGCGCCGCGGCGATGCTGCTGAAATGGCAATCATCGAACTCGTGTAATGAGATTCAAACGCCCCGTTTTCCTCGGAAACGGGGCGTTTTTGCGCATGTTTGGCGGTTTAGGGCAGGGTGTTGCCCAGTGCTTCCACCTTGGAAAAGTCGACACAGGGGCGGTAGTATTCTTCCAGACGGTCGTGCGCCGCTTTTGCTTTTTGGAGGGTTTCGATCCCTTCTTCCAGCAGACCCTGGGCGGTTTTGCGGTAGAAGCGCAGACGGGAACGGTGATCGGAAAGCACCTCCGGCGACAGAAAACGCGTGCAGTGGATGGTGCGCGCCGGCAGCAGATCTTCGCTCGGGAGCGCCTGATGGACGGTCACAAATCCCAGCGAGAGGGACGGAATGAGAATCGCCTCCAGCTCGTTTGCCGGATCGTACGGAGACCGGCAGGCGTAGAAGGCCGCTCCTCTGGCGTTTAATTGATAGCGCAGCAGTTCCAAGAGCACGGGCGCTGCCACGCGGTATTCGTCGTGCAGCAGATAGACGCGGTCGCATAGGGTGTGTACCGTCTGATCAAAGCGCAAAAGCCCCTTGGGTGTAAAGGCGGAAAGCATGCGCACCTCTTCGCACCCGGTCTCCAGCGAGCGCTTTTGGAATTCGCGCTTTGCCATGCGCAGGGTCTGCTGTTCGAGTTTTTGCCAGTTCACCTGCGGCAGCAGAAGGCTGCGCGCTTCCTGAAAGAGGATGTTGGCGTTTTTCAGCAGCCGGCAAAAATGACGGTGGTAGCTGGAGATGATTTCGCTTAGCGACAAGATGGCGTCCCGTTCTTCGATGGCGGGGGCAGGGTCGCAGGCGGAAAGGATGTTGACCGTTTCTTCGGCGGCAAGCGGATAGCGCGGCTCCAACGCATGCGGCGGTGTGGCATCGATGATGGCGATACCCCTGTCGTTTAAGATAACACCGTCGAGCGAGTCCGGATCGGACGAACAGTGGATGCGTTCGAGCAGCGATTCTTCCGCATGGCGCGCGGCAAACTGCTGCATCAGCGTCGATTTTCCGCTCCCGGGGGTTCCCTTGACATAATAAAGCCGGCGTGCCCGCGGATCTTGCAGCCGGTCAAAAAAGGAGACGAATCCGTCGCCGGAATTGGCTCCCAGAAAGAAGTCCGCGATTTTTTGTTCCTGTCTCATCAGAGCACCTCTCTCCCATTGATTTGAGCCATCCTATGAAAAACGGCTGAAATTGGTTCCTTTTGAGGGGCGATTGATTGAAAGCAGGGGGGAAACGTGGTATACTAAAACCAGCCGCCCGTGGGCGGCTGGTTTTTCGAATTAACAGCGATTCAAAAAGGCTTTGACGGTGCCGCGGGTGAAATATTTTGCGGCATGTTCGACAAACTGATCGTAATCGATGGAAGCGTCGTCGTTGGCGGCGTCGGAGATGACGCGCACGATGGTGAAAGGCACCTGGAACTCGGTGCAGACCTGGGCGACGGCCGCCCCTTCCATTTCCGCACACCCGGCGTTTTTGACGTGCTCATAAAGCCAGCGGTTGCGTTCGGCGGTACAGATGAATTCGTCCCCCGATGCGATGGTGGCGCAGAGCGCTTTGGGGCTGTGGATGCCGAAGGTTTTGCGGTAGGTTTCGGGAATGTCGGTAGAAAATTCACCGGCAAAGTAGTCCTCCACCGCTTCTTTCGCCAGACGGGTCAGCCCGGCATCGGACGGGATGTACGAAAGTTCCAGCATCGGAATGCGAAACGGTTCGCCCCAGCATTCCGGCAGCTTGAAGTCGTGCTGAACGGAGTAATCGCCGATCACGGCGTCCCCGACGTGCAGGGATGGGTCAATGCCCCCGGCTACACCGGAAAAGAGTACCCGGTCGACTTCGAAGCACTGGATCATGAGGGTGGCAGTCAGTGCGGCGGCAACCTTGCCGATGTGGCTGATGGCAACGACGACCTCTTTTCCATAGAGGGTGCCCTGTAAAAATTCACGCCCGGCGATGCAGGTGGACGAAGCGCCCACCACATCCTGTCGGATGAGATCCATCTCGCAGTCCATGGCGCAAAGAATTCCTGTTTTCATCATCATTCTCCTTTTTGGGTTGTTGGTTCTATTGTACTTGTTTTTGCACGGATTTGCAACCGTGCGGCAGTGATGAGGTGATTGTTTGGCAGTGGTAAAAACCAATGCGATGCGGCTTTTCGATGCCGCGGGCATTTCTTATACGTCCCATACCTACGATGCGTCGGATGGGAGCATCGACGGGGTATCCGTTGCGCATAAACTGGGCGAAGAGCCCGAACGGGTGTTTAAAACGCTGGTGACCGTGGGCGCCAGCCGCAATTATTACGTCTTTGTCCTTCCGGTCGAAAATGAACTCGATCTGAAAAAGGCGGCGCGGACGGTCAAGGAAAAATCCATTGAGATGATTCCCGTCAAGGACATCAACAAAGTGACCGGCTATATCCGCGGCGGCTGTTCGCCGATTGGGATGAAAAAGCAGTACCCGACCGTGGTGGATGAAACGGCCATTCTCTTTGACACGATTATTTTCAGCGGCGGGAAAATCGGTTTTCAGATTGAAATGGCGCCGGATGATCTGTTTGCGCTCATCGGCGCGCAGGCGTGCGACATCACGGTGGATTGACGCTTTCTTGCCCTTTGGCGAACAATCGGATATACTAAAGGAGAGTTTGATTGGAAGAAAGGCTGGCAGCACGATGAGTTTTCCGGTCGATCGCGCAACCCGCATGGGGGATATTTTGGAT
>CALXIC010000120.1 GCA_944388265.1 uncultured Clostridia bacterium
ATTCTCGACGTACTGGACAAAGGGTATATCCCGGTCATTTCGACGGTGACCACCGACGAAGCCGGCAATGTCTACAACATCAATGCCGACACGGCGGCGGCGCAGATCGCGGCAGCCGTGGGCGCCAAACGCTTGATTTTGATGACGGATATCCGCGGCCTGCTGCGCGACAAGGACGACGAGGCCACCCTCATCTCCGAGGTCAACGTCAGCGAAGTGCCGATTCTCATCCGGGAAGGCATCATCTCCGGCGGGATGATTCCGAAGATTGAATGCGTCGTGGAAGCCATCCGACGAGGGGTGGACAAAGCGGTTATCATTGACGGCCGCGTACCGCATTCGATTTTGATTGAGCTCTTTTCCCATGAGGGAATCGGGACGATGTTTGATTAAGGAGTAACGCCATGAAGATCAAAGAACTGGATCAAAAGTATATTGTCAACAGCTATAAACGGTTTGACGCCGTGCTCACCGAAGGCAAGAACGCCACGGCAAAAGACGAAGAAGGCCATTCCTACATCGATTTCACCTCCGGCATCGGGGTCAACAGCCTCGGTTTCTGTGATCCGGAATGGGTCGCGGCTGTGCAGAAGCAGGCGGCTACCTTGCAGCACACCTCGAACCTCTATTACACCCAGCCGGATGCCCTGCTTGCAGAAAAACTCATGCAGGTAACGGGGCTGGCGCGCGTCTTCTTTGCCAATTCCGGTGCGGAAGCAAACGAAGGGGCAATCAAAGTTGCCCGTAAATACAGCGTCGATCGCTACGGTGCGGCACGCACCACCATCCTTTCGCTCGTCAATTCCTTCCACGGACGCACCGTGGCGACGCTGGAAGCGACGGGACAGGATGTGTTCCATAAGAACTTTTTCCCGTTCACCCACGGGTTTGTGTACGCGAAAGCGAACGATCTCGATGATGTGAAGGCAAAACTGGACGATACCGTCTGCGCCATCATGATGGAACCGGTGCAGGGCGAAGGGGGCGTTTGCCCGCTGGATGCCTCGTTTGTGCAGGAACTGGCGGCGCTTTGCAAAGAACGCGATCTCTTGCTGATTGCCGATGAAGTGCAGACCGGCGTTGGCCGTACGGGCACCTTCCTCGCATGCGAACAGTTCGACGTGCAGCCGGATGTCGTCACCCTCGCCCAAGGGCTGGGCGGCGGCTTGCCGAACGGCGAGGAGTGCTGCTCCGAAAAGACCAAGGAAGTCTTCGGTTACGGCGACCACGGCTCGACCTTCGGCGGCAATCCGGTGGTTTGCGCCGGCGCAAAGGTGTGCGTCGACCGCATTTCCGATCCCGCATTTTTGGCATCCGTTCAGGAAAAGGGCGACTACATCCGCAAAGTACTTGCCGATGTGCCGGAAATCGAAAGCATCACCGGTATGGGCATGATGCTGGGGCTGAAACTCCGCACCAAGGTTTCGGGCGAAGCCGCGGCTGCCTGCCTCAAACAGGGGCTGATGGTGCTGACCGCCAAAGAAAAGGTGCGTCTGCTGCCGCCGCTGAACATTTCCAAAGAAGAACTGGATGCGGGCCTTGCCATCTTAAAACAGGTATTGTCGGAGTAACGCCATGAAACATTTATTGAAAATGCAGGATCTGACCGGGGAAGAGATCTTAAGCCTTTTGAATCTTGCCGATCAGCTCAAATATGAAAAACAGCACGGCATCGTGCACAAACGCCTGGACGGCAAAACGCTGGGCATGATTTTCGAAAAACCGTCCACCCGCACCCGTGTGTCGTTTGAAGCGGGGATCTATCAGCTGGGCGGACAGGCGCTCTTTTTGAGCGCGACCGACCTACGTCTGGGACGCGGGGAATTGGTGGAGGATACGGCGCGAACGCTGTCGCGCTACCTCGACTGCATCATGTTCCGCACCTTTTACCACGCGGAAGTGGAAGAACTCGCCCAGTACGCGACCATTCCGGTCATCAACGGGCTTTCCGACTACAGCCATCCCTGCCAGGTGCTGGCGGACTTGATGACGATGCGGGAACGCAAGGGTGCGTTTAAGTATATCACGCTGGGCTTTATCGGCGACGGCAACAACGTCTGCAATTCGCTGATTGTCGGCGGGCTGAAACTGGGGATGACCATCAAGGTGGCGTGCCCGAAAGGGTATGAACCGCATCCCGACGTGCTGGCATTTGCCAAGCAGTTCCCGGATCATTTTTATCTGACCACCGACCCGATGGAAGCGGCCGACGGCGTGGATGTGCTTTACACCGACGTCTGGACGTCGATGGGACGGGAATCGGAACGCGAAGAACGCCGCAAGGTGTTTGGCATTTACCAGATCAACGATCAGGTGATTGCGGCGGCGAAGCCGGGCGTTTTGGTGCAGCACTGCCTGCCGGCGGTGCGCGGCGAAGAAATCACCGCCAAGGTGTTTGAAGAACACGCCGACGATATTTTTGAAGAGGCGGAAAACCGTCTGCACGCGCAGAAAGCGGCGCTGGTGCGCCTGTTGGGAGCACAGTAAGCTTTCATAACTTGGCCTTTTGGCGGCAAACAAGGTTTTCATGTCGATCAATGAGTTTTAAATGCCCGCGCTGTTTCGCGGGCATTTTTGCAAGAAGGAGAACAAACATGCCTCATTTTTTCTGTGAAGCGGTGACGGGCGACCGCGCCGTCATCACCGGGGAGGATGCCCGCCACATCGCAAAGGTTTTGCGGATGCGGCTCGGCGAAGGGCTGACGCTGTCCGCGGTGGACGGGATGGATTACGACTGTGTCATCGAGGGACTGTCGCCGGAATTGGTGGAGCTTTCCATCCAGCGCGCCTATCCGAATGAGACGGAACCCCGCGCAAAGGTTACGCTCTTTCAGTGCGTGCCGAAAAGCGATAAAATGGACTGGATTGTGCAAAAAGCGGTGGAACTGGGCGTTTTTGAAGTGGTGCCGGTGCTGAGTAAACGGTGCGTTTCCCGCCCGGATGCCAAAACGGCCGCCAAAAAAGTGGAACGCTGGCAAAAAATCGCTAAAGAAGCGGCGAAACAGAGCGGCAGGGGCATCATTCCCGTGGTGCGTCCGATGATTACGTTTGCGGAAGCCCTCAAAGAAGCGAGTACAATGGAACTTGCGCTGTTTTGTTACGAAGGCGGCGGGGATCGCCTGAGTGCGCTCGTTTCGCCGACGGCAGAACAAATTGCCCTGCTGATCGGCTCGGAAGGCGGTTTTGAACCGGAGGAAGCCGAAGCGGCAAAGGAAGCCGGATGCCATGCGGCAACGCTCGGGAAACGGATTCTTCGCTGTGAAACGGCGCCGCTGGCGGCATTGGCGGCGGTAATGCAGCTGACCGGTGATTTGTAAACAAAAACAAAAATATCCAAAATGTACCTTGATTTCGGCATTCATTTCGGTTATAATGTACTTATAAACCGAAGGAAGGGAGAGTTCCCACATGAAAAAGAAATCATGGGTCGCGCTTGCCGCCAGTGTTGCAGCATTAACCGGTGCTGCGGTCGGTGCAGCGCTTTATCTCAAAAAGAAACAGGATGAAGCGGTGGAAACCGTGGATTTGGAAATTTTAGACGATCAGCTCGAACAGGATGCCGAAGAAGCGGCCGAAGACGTGGAAGACGCCTTGGATGAGGAAGATCTGGAAGAGCCGATGGAAGAAGACGAAGAAGAACCGGTAGACGAACCGATGGAAGAGGACGAAGAGCCCGAAGACGCTCAAAAAATGGACGAATGAGTCGAATCCAGCGGCTTCTGGTCTGATTTCGCCTGCGGTGCGCGAAGCGCTTTGGGAGCTGCGCCGCGCGGCGGAAATCGCCCAGGAAATTGACCGGTGCTGCCGGCGGTAAATCGAACGTAAAGAAAAAGCAATCTTTTTTAAAAAAAGTATTGCTTTTTCTTTTTTTATATGCTATAATAACAATGTACTCAAGAGAGAACACATCGCGGGGTGGAGCAGCTCGGTAGCTCGTCGGGCTCATAACCCGAAGGTCGTTGGTTCAAATCCGGCCCCCGCAACCATGTTGTGCAACCAAAAAAGATATTGCACCGGAAAACCCCGATACCACAACGGTTTCGGGGTTTTTTCGTGCCCCAATTTTCAAGTGCAAACAAAAAGATATTTTTCTTTGTTGAG
>CALXIC010000121.1 GCA_944388265.1 uncultured Clostridia bacterium
ACGGACCAAATGCTCATTTGCTCGTCCTGTTTCCAGAAACAGCCGCCAACGCCCTGACCCTGACGGCAATCGCAAATGAAAATCACAAAATTTAGTCTAACGCATTTTGAAAACAATTGCAAGAGATTTGTCGAAATTGCAAATAAAATGTAAACTATTTCCAAGAAAAACGCCCCTGTGCCGAAGCACAGGGACGATCGAAACGATTACAGGTATTTCTTCATCGATTCCGGAAGTACTGCCGGATCTGCGGAAACGGTCATCGTGATGGTGACTTCGTCTTTCACGAGATCTGCCAGTTTGTCAACCAAAACAGCCAGGCCTTCCAGGTCTTTGGTTTCCCCGCCGATGCGGAGAACCCCGTCGATGAACAGGTCTTTGATGTCGTAGTTGCCAGCCAGAACACCAGCAACGAAGCCATACAGCATATCAAAGCCTTTGATGTTGTATTCATCCGCGTGGATCAAACGAACCTGCGGAACAATTTCAAAGCGAAGGTTCATCGCTTTTTCAATGCAAACAACACAGCCGTTGGTGGTTTTCGCTGCCGTGTTGACCTGATCGATCAAAATTTTGGTTTTTCCAGTACCTTTGGTACCTGCGATAAGTTTCATCATGATTTATTCCTCCATTCAGCGGAATATCCGCCTCTTTTTTATTTTGCAGCCTCACGGCCGAAGGACTTAGTTGAGTTTGGCAAGAAGCGCTTCTTTTTCGGCTTCGTAGCCCGGTTTGCCCAGCAGAGCAAACATATTCTTTTTATAGCTTTCAACGCCCGGCTGGTTGAAGGGGTTCACACCCAGCAGGTAACCGGAGATCGCACAGGCTTTTTCAAAGAAATAAATCAAATAGCCGAGTTCTTCTTCATTGACTTCCGGCATTTCCAGCAGCATATTCGGCGTACCGCCTTCGGTATGCGCCAGGATCGTGCCTTCCAGCGCTTTGCGGTTGACTACCGACATGTTCTGGTTGGAGAGGAAGTTCAGACCGTCCAGGTTCTGCGGGTCGTCTTTGACAAAGAAGTCCACTTTCGGTTTTTTGATATCCAGCACCGTTTCAAACATGATGCGGGAACCATCCTGAATGAACTGTCCCAGCGAATGCAAATCGGTCGAGAAGACGGCGCTCGACGGGAAAATGCCCTTCTGATCCTTGCCTTCGCTTTCGCCGTAGAGTTGTTTGAACCATTCGTTCATCATCGCAAACGCCGGATCGTAGGAGATCAGCATTTCAATCGATTTTCCTTTTTCTTTGAGGATGTTGCGGTATGCTGCATATTTGTAGCAGTTGTTATCCATCGTGCAGTCGGCAAAATCATTCTGCGCCGCACGTGCACCGGCCATCAATGCTTCGATGTCACAGCCAGCCACGGCAATCGGCAGCAATCCTACCGCCGTCAGTACGGAGAAACGTCCGCCGACGTCGTCCGGAACCACGAAGGTTTCATAGCCTTCACGGTCGGAGAGTTCTTTCAAGGTGCCTTTCGCACGGTCAGTAGTGGCATAAATGCGGCCTTTCGCGCCTTCTTTGCCGTATTTTTCTTCCAGCAGTTCACGGAACACACGGAACGCAAGCGCCGGTTCGGTCGTGGTGCCGGATTTGGAAATGATGTTGACCGAAAAATCACGGCCTTCGCACAGCGAAATCACTTCGGTCAATGCCGTCGGATTGATGCTGTTGCCGCAGAAATAAATATCCGGGGTATCCTTTTTCAGGTTGTTGTAAAGCGGGGATTTGAGCGCTTCGATGACTGCACGGGCACCCAGATAGGAACCGCCGATGCCGATGACCACCAGCACCTCCGAATCCGACTGAATCTTCTTCGCCGCCGCCTGAATGCGTTTCGCTTCTTCTTTATCATAATTGGTCGGCAATTCAATCCAACCTAAAAAGTCGTTGCCCAAACCGGAATGGTCATGCAGTCTGGTATGCGCCGCCTGTACGGACGGCCAAATGCCTTCCAGTTCGTGTTCACGAACAAAAGGAGCAAGATATTTGTCGTTGAGCGTAATCGCCATAGAACTTCCCTCCATTTTTGTTATCCAGAAATTCTTTGATTGTTTATTCTTATTTTACACGAATCATCGTTCAATTTCAAGCCCTAAACTGTGATTTCCAACAAAACGGGGTGAAAATAAATTGTGAACGGCCGCCCTTAAAGTGAAATCAGTGTGTGCCAAATTTTAGCAAAGACCGGAAACAGCGTTCGGGCATCCACCGCTTCTCCGGCCGTGAGATTATAGGAAACGACCGTTTCCCCATCCACTGTAAAAGAAACGTTCCCGACCGTCTGTCCTTTTGATATGGGCGCTTGCAGAGAAGGTTCCAGCGTCACCATCTTTTGAAGGCTGGGTGTCGTTCCCTTTTCCGCCAAATAACTGGGAGCTTCAAACGATGGGATCACCACCGATACCTCATTGACCATGCCGCCTTCCACTGCAATGGGCGCTGCCTCGACCAAAACATCCTCGAAAGGCTGAAGGGTATAGTGTCCAAACCCGAAATCCAGCATCTGTTTTAAATCTTCCTGCCGCTGCTTGGACGTTTCCTCCCGCATCGTTACCGCGATCAGCGTCATGCCGTCACGCTCGGCCGCCACGCTCATGCAATAACCGGCTTCTTCCGTATAGCCGGTTTTGCCGCCCAGGCAGCCGTCATAGGACGAGAACATTTTATTGGTGGTACGCATCTGGTAGGGGTTGGTATCGCTGCGAATGGTGTAGGTTTCACAGCCGATATACTCCGCCGCCAGCGAATTTTCAATGAGTGCCGCCGTCATGAGGGCGCTGTCTTCCGCACAGGTATAGTGTCCCTCTTCGGGTAAGCCGTGGGGATTTTGAAACTGGGTGTGCGTCATCTCGAGTTCCTCCGCGCGGCGGTTCATCATCGTCACAAAGCCCGACTCAC
>CALXIC010000122.1 GCA_944388265.1 uncultured Clostridia bacterium
ATGTGGCGCCCTATGCGGGCTGCGCAATGGCGGAATATTTCCGCGAACAGGGAAAAGACGTCCTCATCATCTACGACGATCTTTCAAAGCACGCGGTGGCTTACCGTGCGCTTTCCTTGCTGATTCGCCGCCCGCCGGGACGTGAAGCATACCCCGGCGACGTCTTCTACCTCCATTCCCGTTTGCTTGAACGTGCGGCGTGCGTGGCGCCCGCCTACGGCGGCGGTTCGATCACCGCACTTCCGCTGCTCGAAACGCAGGCGGGGGACGTTTCGGCGTATATCCCCACCAACGTCATCTCCATTACCGACGGGCAGATCTTTTTGGAAACGGAACTGTTCCACTCCGGCATTATGCCCGCCATCAACCCGGGGATTTCCGTCAGCCTTGTCGGGGGTTCGGCACAGATCAAGGCGATGAAGAAGGTGTCGGGCGAATTGAAGCTTCTTTATTCGCAGTACCGCGAACTGCAGGCGTTTGCTCAGTTTGGCAGTGAATTGGATGCGGACACCAAATCCCGTTTGGCTTTGGGCGAACGCATCGTGGAAGTGCTCAAGCAGGGACGAAATTCGCCGGTGCGCGTGGGTTGCCAGGTGGCGATCGTGTATGCGGTCATCAACGGCTATTTGAATGATACTCCGGTTTCCAAGGTGAAACAGTACGAAGCCCGTTTGTATGAACTGCTTGAAAACAAGTATGCCGCTTGGCTGGAACGCATCGAAGCGGGCGCATGGGACACATCGGAAATTGAAGAACTGAAAACCGCCTTGGCGGAAATGCAGGGGTGAGTTATGGCAGGAAGTATCAAGCAGCTGCGGGTACGGATCAAAAGTGTCAATTCCACCCGCCATTTGACCAAAGCCATGGGATTGGTTGCTTCTTCCAAAATCCGTACCACCAGCGATGCGATGAACCGCAGCAAAGAATATGCGCTGGCGGTGCATGAAACGATTGAGCAGCTGACCGCTTGCAAAGAATGCGAAAAAAGCCCTTATATGCAGGCGCATCAAACCGGCGTCACCCGCCTGATTGTGATTGCGGGCGACCGGGGATTGGCCGGCGGCTATAACGCCAATATTTTCCGGCTGATGCGGGAATACCCGGATGCTACGGTGATTCCCATCGGCAAGCGTGCCTGTGAACGGTATGGAAAACAGGCTGTGCTCGCGGAACATTTTTCCTATGCAGACGCCAGAGAACTGGCTGTCGGGCTGTGCCGCGATTTTTGTGCCGGAGCGTTTGACCGTTTGGGCATTGTGTATACGAAATATCATTCCATGATGTCGCAGGAAGCCTCGGTGCAATGGGTGCTTCCGCTGGAAAGAACCGCACAGGGGCCGACGCACAGCGCCATTTTTGAACCCGATGAATTGTCGGTTCTCAACGAAGCGGTGCCGGAATATGTGACGGGAATTTTGATCGCTTGTGTCAAAGAAAGTGTTGCTTCTGAAGTGGCCGCACGGCGGGTCGCGATGGATTCGGCCGAAAAGAACGCACAGGAGATGCTCGACGACTTGAATCTGGAATACAACCGTGCGCGGCAGGGCGCAATTACGCAGGAAATTACCGAAATTGTAGCGGGAAGCGGCCTGTAATCCGCAGAAAGGAGATCAGCCATGATGGCAGAAGAAGCAAAAGGCACCGTCAGCCAGGTGATGGGGCCTGTTGTGGACGTGAGTTTTGAGGAAGGATATTTGCCTTCGATTTATAATGCATTGACGATGCAAAACGGAGATGATACCCTCACTGTCGAAGTGGAACAGCACATCGGCGATGGGGTGGTGCGCTGCATCGCGATGTCGTCGACCGATGGGCTTAAGCGCGGGACGACGGTCGTGGATGCCGGAAAACCCATCAGCGTACCGGTCGGACGGAAAACATTGGGCAGAATTTTTAACGTGCTCGGGGAAACGGTCGATAACCGCCCCTTTGAAGAAGAAACCGAACGCTGGGACATTCACCGCAACCCGCCCAGCTACAGCGAACTTTCGACTTCGACCGAAATTTTGGAAACCGGCATTAAGGTCATCGACTTGATTTGTCCTTACGCCAAAGGCGGGAAAATCGGGTTGTTCGGCGGTGCAGGCGTTGGCAAAACGGTGTTGATTATGGAACTCATCAACAACATCGCCAAACAGCACGGCGGCTTGTCGGTGTTCACGGGCGTAGGCGAACGTACCCGTGAGGGGAACGACCTTTATAATGAAATGACCGAATCGGGCGTATTGGCCAATACGACGCTGGTTTACGGACAGATGAACGAACCGCCCGGAGCGAGAATGCGCGTCGCCCTTTCAGGGCTGACGATGGCGGAATACTTCCGTGATGAAGAAAAGCAGGACGTGCTCTTATTTATCGATAACATTTTTCGTTTTACCCAGGCGGGCAGTGAGGTTTCCGCACTGCTTGGCCGTATGCCGTCGGCGGTTGGCTATCAGCCGACGCTGGCAACCGAAATGGGCACCCTGCAGGAACGCATTACCTCCACCAAAAACGGATCGATCACCTCGATTCAGGCGGTGTATGTACCGGCGGACGACTTGACCGACCCGGCACCGGCAACGACCTTTGCCCACCTCGATGCAACGACGGTATTGTCCCGCAGCATTGCATCGCAGGGGATTTATCCGGCGGTTGATCCGCTGGAATCCACCAGCCGGATTCTGTCTCCCGATATTTTGGGAGAAGAACATTATGCGATTGCCAAAGAGGTGCAGCGCATTTTGCAGCGGTATCAGGAATTGATGGACATCATCGCCATTATGGGGATGGACGAACTTTCGGACGACGATAAACTGCTCGTACAGCGCGCCAGAAAGATTCAGCGCTTTTTGTCCCAGCCGTTTGATGTCTCCGAAAAGTTTACGGGATTCAAAGGGAAATATGTGCCGCTTTCGGAAACGATCCGCGGGTTCCGCGAGATTGTCGAGGGCAAGCACGATGATCTGCCCGAATCCGCCTTCCTCTTCGTTGGAACCATTGATGAGGCGGTGGAAAAGGCGAAGAAGGTGAAGGGATGAACACATTTTTGATGATCGTTTCTTCGCCGGACGGCACACTGTTTTCAGAACAAGTGGTGTCGCTCTCGGTGCGGGGTGCAGAAGGGGATCTGGCCATTTTGGCGGGTCATACGCCCTTTGTGACGACGGTCAAACCCTGTACCTGCAAGATTGAAAAAGAAGACGGTTCGATGCTCAAAGCACAGACCGGCGGCGGAATTTTGACCGTTTCGAAAGAGAAGGTTACCTTCTTGTCGGGTGTGTTTACCTGGAATGCTTAATCGGCGGTTGCCGATGGCAGATGGATCAAAAAGTTCATAGTTGTTGTCAAAAGCCTTTGGTGCGAATATTGCACCAAAGGCTTTTTGTATGGTTTGCGACTTGGTTTTCCTGAAGATAGATGCTTTTGTCTTTTTATCCCGTACAGCCGAAACGACAAAAATGATAATATTTTTGAAAAATGTCTTGTTTATTTTCATAAATGACTGTAAAGAAAATTTTATTTGATTTTTACCGAAACATGATAGTACCCGGCAAAAGAGCACGGTATAATAAATGTGCAAAAGCAAAAAGACTGAAACATTTCAGGAGGATGAAAACAATGGATTTGGTAAAAAGACAGACGGCAACGCAGTCGCAGAAACTGATGGTGTTCGTCCTGACGATGTCGTTATACGGATTGGCAACGCTGTTTACGGAATTGATTCCAAAATTTCAGGTGGGGTTTGTGGAATTTTCGGTGGAATATTTCCTGTTCATTCCGCTGACGCTGGCGATGCTCTTTGATCCGCTTTCCGCAGCATTGGGTGCGGCCACCGGCGAACTGGTATTCAGTGAAATCATGCTGGGACAATTCGGCGGTTTGGGCGAATTGGAAAAATTCTTGACGGTCACCATCGGCGTCTACATCGCCGGCCGTATGGTCAAAAATCCGAAAAACCGCGCCATGGTGGGCATTGCGGCTATTACCGGAACCGGCTTGCAGCTGTTGATGGGCGCTGTGGTCGATATTTGCAAGGTGCAGTTTGCGGTCGAAGATTTTGAAGCAGTTGCCGGTTTGCCGGAAAGTGTGTTTGCGACCGAAGGGTTTGCGTTCTTGAACGATTTGCTGTTCTCCGGCATTCTGTTTTGCATGCTGCCGACGCTCTTCCTGGTGCCGAAACTTTACGGCAAAATCGAACCGCTTTTGGGGATGCGTCCGCGTGACGAAAAAACTGGATTGGGCGGCATCAACATCAAAGTCGTCATTGGTGCAGTGGCAGCCTTTGTCGTGGCGATCGGAGCCGAATTGCTGGCCAGCAGCGGCACGCCTTTGATCGAATGGGAAGCCGATTGGGCGGAAAGCTCGACTGCACTGGCGATCGGTATGGTGGTAGCAGCATTGATTGCGGTCGTCGTGCTGGTTGTTTTGAAAGGTCAGGCAGGAAAGGGTAAAACGGTGCAGAAATGAACATCATTGAGATAGAAAACTTAACGTTTTCCTATCCCGCTGCCAAAAGTCCGACTTTAAAAAACATTTCGCTTCAGATTGAAAAAGGGGACTTCCTGGCGATCGTTGGCAACAACGGTTGCGGGAA
>CALXIC010000123.1 GCA_944388265.1 uncultured Clostridia bacterium
AGGGCTTTAGGGGTGTCTTTAGGGACCTCCATAGGGAATTACAGTCCACTCATTGCCCCGCAACCGGTAAAACTCAAAATCCACCGGTAGCGATACCGTGCCGGTTCGAGTCCGGCCACCGGCACCAACTGAAAAGCCACATTTTGATTTCTCAAAATGTGGCTTTTTTCTATGCCAAAAACCACGCGATAGTCGCGTGGTTTCAAAAAACTTATGCGGGGAATAATAACATAAACTTCTAATGTTTAAATGAACTGCACTCCATTTGTTATACGGTATGATGTACCAGATAACAAGTGGAGTGCAGTTTGCGCGTTTGGGAGGTTTTTACTGATTGTATTCGCGTTTATAGCGAATATCTGTTTTGTGACGAACGAGAGCACGACCTTATTTTCTAAGGAAAAGGGAGTGAGCCCTTTATTTGTTCCGCTATTGACATTCTAAAATATTAACGGTCCCATAAGCATATAGGAGAATTTCTTCCACCGTTTCGTAATGTTTCGTCATTAGAACAGCGAAAGAGGAATATACTGGTATAGCAGCAAAGCCGCTGATCGGAAAGGAGAGGCGCTTTGAATTTTTCTTGTGGGGTGTATTTATGTGTGGAATTGCCGGATTTTGTAATTTTAATGGCGATTTTCTTCAAGATGCTGGAACCTGGACTCAAGTCCTTGTGAATATGCGGACAGCGATCGCGCACCGGGGTCACGATCAAACCGGGGAATATCTGCAACATCATGTAGGGCTTTCCCATACCCGACTGTCCATTCGAGATTTGGCTGGTGGTGTGCAGCCTATGCTCTGTCAACGTGAAGGCAGAGAATATGGAATTGTCTACAACGGAGAAATTTATAATGCTGAGGAGATAAAACAGGATCTGATCAGCCGTGGCTGTCACTTTGAAACCACTTGCGATACAGAGGTGATTCTCTGCGGATACATAGAATATGGGATGGAAGTGGCAAAAAAGCTCAACGGAATTTTTGCGTTTGCCATTTGGGACAGTAAACGGGAAACCCTGTTCCTATGTCGGGATCGGATGGGAGTAAAACCCCTGTTTTATGCTGTAAAAGAGGATACCCTTGTATTTGGCTCAGAGCCCAAGGCGCTGTTTGCCCATCCAATGATCCATCCTGAGGCGGATTTAGACACCTTTCGGGAAATCTTTGGAGTGGGACCGGCAAGAACGCCGGGATGTGGTGTGTTTCGCGGTCTTCGGGAGGTCAAACCAGGCTGTATTCTGGAGTATTCCCATGAGAACGTGAAGGAATTCCCTTATTGGAAATTGGAGGCAAAGCCTCATACCGACAGCTATGCGCAGACAGTGGAAACGGTGTCCTGGCTGCTGCAGGACGTAGTCAAAAGGCAGCTGGTGTCTGACGTGCCGGTGTGCAGCTTTTTATCCGGGGGGATCGATTCCAGCGTGGTTACGGCCATTGCTTCCCGGCAATTGGGGCTGGAAGGGCATACACTTCATACATTTTCCTTTGATTTTTCCCATAACGATACCTGTTTTCAGTCCAACGCCTTTCAGCCCACCCGGGATCGCCCCTATGTAGATCAGGTGCTGGCTCTTTATCCGCTTGAACATACCTATCTGGAGTGTGATGAGGCCACGTTGGCCGACCTGCTGGACGATGCGGTTCGAATGAAGGATCTGCCGGGCATGACTGATGTGGACGCATCTCTTCTCTATTTCTGCGGCCTGGTTAAGCAGTACAACAAGGTAGCGCTCACCGGCGAATGCGCGGATGAGATTTTTGGAGGTTATCCTTGGTTTTACCGGGAGGAGTTGCTGCATGCAGATGGATTTCCATGGTCCGCCGATCTATCGGCCAGAACCGCGCTGTTGTCCGACGAGGCAATCCGCGTTTTGAATCTGGAGGAGTATACCAGAGAAAGGTACCGGGATACTCTAGCACAGGTTCCTGTATTGCCGGAGGAAGCGGGAACGGACCGTCGCAGACGGGAGATGAGCTTTCTCAATTTGCGTTGGTTTATGCAGACCTTGTTGGATCGCATGGACCGTACCAGCATGTCCTGCAGCCTGGAGGCTCGGGTTCCCTTTGCGGATCACCGGATTGTAGAGTATGTATACAACGTTCCGTGGAGCATGAAATATGAAGACGGAATGGAAAAAAAGCTGCTCCGGGATGCCTGTAAGGAACTGCTTCCGCCACAGCTGCTGTATCGAAAAAAGAGCCCCTATCCCAAGACTTATTCGCCGGTATACGAGGCGTTACTGGTAGAGCGCTTCCAGCACATCCTCTCCAATCCAAAAGCACCGGTGCACCGTTTCTTAGACCGTAAAAAGGCAGAACGATTTCTTATGCAGCCCAAGGACTACGGCAAGCCATGGTTTGGACAACTGATGGCAGGGCCGCAAATGATTGCTTATTTTTTGCAGATCAACTACTGGATGGAGCGGTACGGCATCGAATGAGCACGGGGCATGCTGAAGTGCGGTCATTGGTACAACTGGTCGATATCTGATCTGAATTTCATATTTTATTAGGAATTGACAATGCTGTGATTGCTTCTTGATGATGGATAGGGAAATTATTTTGTCAACGCTTCCCAAACAAAAAGCTACATTTCAGGAAACTGAAATGTAGCTTTTTTATTGCTTGTCAATCATTTCTAATTGACAAGGGAATAGAATAAAGCGATAATGATCATAAAAATTTATGTAATGAGAAAGGGCGGCTAAACATGTGGAATGAGATAAAAAGTGATTCTGATGTATTGGATCTTATGAATGGGTTTTGTTATTTTCATGATAGCTGCATAAAAGAAATAAAGTATATAAGTGGTGCGTATGTGAATGAAGATTTATCCATGTATCCAACAAACGATTTGAGGAGATTAAGTATCATCATTCAAAGACAGTTTGAAGAGAATCCTGTCATGGAATTGGAATTCAGCGGTTTAAATTATATTAAATTGTTTCCCGCAGATGAAAATCATACTTGCGAGATTTTAGATGCAACCATTATTCTGAAAAGTGATTGTATCTATTGGTGCGATTGTGGTAAAATCAAGGAAGAAGATTTAGCAAGATATCAAGGGATTACTGTTTGTGCATCAAAGCTTCGATGGAGAATAGTGGAGGGCTGCATTGGCTCAAAAGAAGTTTATGTATTCAGATGATGCAATTCAAAATGCTTGGCCATCCATATATGGATCCCTTGTCAGAAGGGTACATTTAAATAAAAAAATTTTAAACACTTTCTTATTGATTATAAATATTATTTCTTTTGTGTTGGTCTTTTTGTTTGGTGTAAGTGGTATCATATATGAATTGTTTGGGGCAGCAAACTACGAAAAAATGCTTGCAAAACGGAACATTCCATTTAGTTTTGAGCGTATTTGGCTGTTTATGTTTTTGTGTTTGATCATTTTGATTATCACTTATATTGTACGAAAAAGTGTTTTAAAAAATAAGCAGTAAAGGATAAGGGGCGATGACAAAATGAAAACAAAACGTATGAATCGACACGACTGTTCTCTATTAAAAGTTCATCCGGCCATTCCCATTGTTTGGATACAACTGGGGATTTTGTTTTTTATCCTTTTTCTTGTTTATGGTTCTTTACCTTTGCCCAGAAATATTATGATTCCTGATACGAAACCGGTTTATCAAGATGAGAATTTGGAAACCTATGTATTT
Organism: uncultured Clostridia bacterium; assembly: GCA_944388265.1. Taxonomy (GTDB): domain Bacteria; phylum Bacillota; class Clostridia; order Oscillospirales; family Ruminococcaceae; genus CALXIC01. Next base: position 3,671 of record CALXIC010000123.1, read on the forward strand.
CAACAGGAATTGCCCATGCCGGATACGATCTATTGTACAGAAAATGCCATTGATAATGTGGTCGGATTTATTTTTAAATATCAGTGGCAGGCAAGTCGGTTTTATATTCAGGTGTACGATCAGCAAACAATGGAGTACCTCTATACATTTGAATATCGTGAAAACAAACGTAGTGCAGGGCTGCCTTTTTTTCAAATGGAAACCGGAAAGGTTGTTATTTCTTATTCTTCGATAGAGAAAAGCTACTATTTTAATAGTGAAGGACAGTTGTTAGAAACTTTACCTTTGGAAGCAAATCGAAATATAGAGTATTTTTATCTGCCTAAATTGTTTACAGACATTGAAATCTGTGATTTAGAATATTCTGGACTTTATATGGAGCAAACAATTGCACCGTTTGCAGATGAAGAAACATTGAATGTTTGGGATGAACAAGGGAATCATTTGTTTCAACGACAATTATTTTGGGATAGTCGAAGATCCACTATTCCTGTATTTTTGTGGATCATTTGGATCCTTGTTCCAATTGTTACGGTGAGTACTGGGGCGCTTTGGTTGTACAGGATGCAAAAGGCAAAGCCTCGTCATTGAGTTGTAAAAATGCAAGATGCTTCTGTTTGCAGAAATGCATTATCGTATTTGAAGCAAACGAATTTGGTATTTGTTTGAGAAACGAACCACTCGAAAAGGAATACCTGCATTATGATATGACCAATAGCCGCGGTGATGTGATTGCATTGTATAATAGTCAAGGTGACAAGGTGGTCACCTATGAGTATGATGCATGAGGAAACGTATGGAGCGTTGTCGGCAGGGAAGCGGAAGGGATTGGTGCAAAGAATCCTATTTGTTATCGTGGATATTATTATGCTGTGGAAATTGAATGGTACTAACCCTTGGAATTTTCCCTCCCCGGAAGGATAAATATATAGGGCTATTTTTCTCTACGATATCAAAATCTCGTGAAGCTGTGACTATCATAGAAGCTTTAAATGCAACTGGGTTAGTGTATGTTGTTCGAGATGGAGCAACACATGTCAGCGTAAGACCTGTTTATAGGATTGGATGGGTGATGGTTCAAGTTCTGCTTGGACACAAGCTGTAAAATCGGTTGTTATTAAATGGGATGGGGTGAGTTGAATTGATTAATGTTGATTATATTATGAGTTTGCTTGATTGGAACAAAAGTATAGACGAGCAAGAAAAAGGCATTAAAATGGCGAAAAATATTGAAAATATCAATGTGTTTCTGCGACCCTGTAGTAAAAACTACAATAAAAATGTTTGGGATAATTGTGCAAAAATTTTATCAGAGAGAACGGATGAGGAATTATCTCCATATTTGATTGAATTGTTCGAATGGTTGCAGGATTTAAATTGGCCGGGAGCATTTTGTATATTGGATAGGCTACAAAAATATGCAGATAAATCTTCTTATCATTGGGCGCTTAATACTTGCCTCAAATATGCACGAGCATTGGACGATGAGGTTTGGGAGAATAATTTGAGAATGCTAAAAGCAGACAACCAATAGCCCCGGCGAAACAGCCAAGATGGCGATCAAAATTCTGGAAATATGTGGCTACACTCTTGTATGTAAGCGGATATTAGAAAGGAGTCAGAACATGTTATTTCTGTTCTTTCGATTCCTATTTGGAGTTTTAGTTTTTATAGCATGTTTACTTTTTATCGGAAAAACGCATACGATTCATAAGCGATGGCGGTTCGCAGTGGCTTTTGCGGCTGCGGCGATGGGAACAACCATTTTGGCGCTTCTGCCGGTAGAAAATGCTTTTTTAACCTTTTCATCGCCACAATCTGCTTATCAATATAATCATACGGGCGACGTCAAATTAGTTGTTTCTGGAGAAATAACAGATTTTGTCGTCGGAGTCCAAGGTGATGTGGATGAATATGCCATTCTTCCAAAGTCTGATGACGGTTGGAAATTAGGCATGGGATTTGATACCAAGAGAATTCATCAAACAGTCTCAGATGGCATTGTGGTCTATGTGTATCAATATAAAAATACGAATGATTACTACATTACGATATTGGATACCAGTGGAGGACCGTTAGAACTTACAGACAATCGGAATTCAAATTTTCAGTGCTTGGAACACACAAACGAGGCACTTGATACAACTTTTTATACATACTATGGTTACATTCACGATTATGATGATTCGTATGCATTGACCGTTAAGTGAACCCTATTTCAACTGGAAAATTGTTAACGAGTTTCTTGTCATGGAAATCCGCAGGTAAATTGTATCGCTGATCATTTATAGTGTTGAGCTGGCAGAACTACATGGTGGAATTAAATATGAAAATCATGGAGTGGTAAAGATGGAAGTTAAAAGGATTTTACTTACTGGATTTATTCTTTTCATCTTCTTGTGGAATGGAACTAGTACTGTTTTCGCGATGAATACAGGTTTTTCAACGGAAGCTATGGAGTCTGGCGATCAACAGGTTTTTTTATCGAACGTGAAGCTGTCTTTAATCACAGAAGAACCGGAAAAGCAAGTCATTACCTGTTTTGATGTAAACGATGATGGATTGGTTGCGGTAGGATCTAAAGATTTAACGAAAAAGATAGTGTTAGTCTATGATTCGGCTGGTACTTTTCAGTATGGGTATACATTTGATTGTAGTGGAAGCTTTGGTCTGGAATAGGATGATCACAACATCATCCTTTATTTTGCGAGAAGTAATGTGGCCGCTTTGTTTGATGCATCAGGAAGCAATTTAGAGTTAAAAATCATTCAAAATACAACGAATAATGATGATTATTGGAATCATTTTATCGAAGCAACCACACGAACGATGAATGAAGAGCAATACATCATGAAAAACCGCATGGGATTACTGAATCTTTTTGCATCCTCGTATTCGCAGCTTATTAAAATAGATGCTGATAAAACCATTATCACGATTTATGATGTGAGTAGTGAGTACAATATAAAATTCATGGTGGTTTTTATTGTTGTAATTTTGTTTCTGATATTTGTAGTGGCAAAAGTTCTCTTGCATTTCTTTAAACCAGAAAAAGGAATTTGTCACTAGTATGTTCGTAGCGAGTGTTTCTGCACTAAGCCAAATAAGGTGATATCATGGGAATGGAAAGCTATTATATTACCTATCATTGAAGCAGAAAATGAAAACGAAGGCATAAATATTCTCTTTCATTGGTACAAGCAAAACGGGATTCATAATATTGGATATGAAAATTATGACGCCTGTTACGATCATGAAATGCGATATATTGGGAAAGGTCCTGTTGGATATTATGAATTGCTTTCCGAAATAACCGTTGTTGCAAAAAAGTTACAAGAAAGTGGTTTTATTAAGAATAAATTCGGCAGACCAATCCCTATTATCATTCACGATTTGGACTATTCGTGGTATGTAATCGAAGCAACCAAAAAAGCCAATCCAAACGGAGAAGCTGATGTGTTTTTTGCTGCGATGAAGGAGCTTGGTTTTACGGATTGAATAAAAGCATTTAGTTGTTGCGAAGGTTTTGCGAAAACAATCATTGGACAGAAATCCTGACAGATGAAAGGAGATCCTATGATCAATTCCATGTTTGTAAATGGCTGTATCCTTCTTGTTTTAGTTTTGATTTTTTGTTTCATACGAAAGAAAGCTAGTAAAAAGTATGCAAAGCGTTTGTCAATTTTTGTCGGTATCCTCATCATTCTATCCCTTGTTTATCCATTGGATCGGGTGTTTGTTTCTTTTTCTACTCCGGAAGATGCGTTTTATTATGTGGAGCCCAAAAATGAGATATTGACCATTGTGGAAGGGGAGGCGTCCGATCTTGTAATCAGTGATAATACAGAAGTCGGTACTTTATTAACACTGCTAAAAAAGAGCGGTTCTCGATGGAAACTTTATCAATATCAGGATTTCGATACCGTAAAGCTTATTTTGAAAGACGATATTTCGATTGTCATTTATCATTATAAAAAATCTTCGGATTATTATTATTACATTTATAATACCGAATTTTCTAAGATGACAATATCGGATAATCAAAATACTGATTTCAAAATGATTGAGCAAGAAGGCTATTTAGGAAAACAGTATGCATACTGTGGGTATGTAAATGGATATGATTCTTCCTATGAATTGACCGTTGATGGAAGTCATGTGATTCCCTTTCAAGAAGGAGAATAGCTTTTAGTTTTGGATCGTATATTCCTCAGTCTTGATCCACTGCACAAAATCTTTGCCTTAATAGGAGTAAAGGATGCTATTATGAGATTGTTTTATTTGCCGTTGTGGAAAAATATATTCAAAGAATTTCTGAAAGCACTGATGATATCCATCGTATTGTTTTTACTATGTTTTGGCTGGTTGTTTCCCGCTTGGATCACGAACGCCCGGTTGCAGGGCGTTTCTTTGGAAACGCAACCTGTAGCCATTAGTTGTGGAAATTCTGTCGGTATGAGCGGGGACGAATATTGGATGGACAAGTTTGTCACCGAAACTGGCGAACATTTGACTACAACGTCTATCATACGCATTGTTGCTTTGCATCCGCAAGAGCAATCCGCGGTTGTTTTACTGAGCAAAAATAACCGTACGTCTCCTGTGGGACAATCTTGGATGTTGGTTCGTGTTTCTCGTGCATCGACAAGGGAGATGATGGTCGAAAAACAATTGGCCAGCGGAATTAGCTATCGGGAGAGTTTGATCAGCGATGGGAAATTATGGGTGCTTGAAGGCTCAGATAAAATTGGATCTTACGAGCTTGATTCCGAAACCTGGACGATGTATGAGGACGATGATACGCAGCAGTATATGAACGAACTCAAAGAGATGAATGAAAGTCAGTCTTTCAATATTTTGCCGGATGATATCGAAATCCCGATGCAACCGATTCTGGAACAGCGTGTGGGCAAAAAATTATCGTTTGTAGGTTATTCAGAGTGTCATGGAAGTACATATCTTTTGCTAAGTGCTGGTTTTAAGTTGGGCTATGGGTATTTGTTTGCGTTTGAACAAGTCGGTGAAAAAGAATTTGCTTTTGCCGGATATCGTGGATTGTCTGCTTCAAACGAACAAGAAGAAGTCTATACTGTTTTTGTAAAAAAGGACTCTTCGTTGAGAAATGAGGGAATCGAATGAAAAAAGGCTGGATCATTCTTGGCACATTACATCTTTTGTTGGCGGTATGGCTGATGATCGTTTTGGCACTGGGAGAGATGTGGATTGCTCACTATTTTTCCATGCAACTCTCGGATGCGTTGTTGCGGATCTTTTTTGTAGCGGTCGTATTGGCTACGGGAAGGGCGGCAATACATTTTGTTGAAAAACCGATGCATTTTTTGATCTGGACCATACTATTCTCTATTACTGCATTATCATTGATGGTTCCGTTTGTATCGCAGCGAGTCTATGGGATGAATCCAATTGTTTTTTTGCTCTTAGCGGGAAGTGATTTCATCGTTGTTTGGCTGTCGCGAAAGAAAATCAAATAGTATAATGAGAAGGGCAATTCTTCGTTTATCGTGGATGTTTATTTTGTCGATGCTTTTCTTAAAAGCTGAAAATAAATTTCGGATTTTATGGACGGTCGGATAACTGTGGAGATTAAAAACTTAACGGCTCGCTGCAGACGAGCCGTTAAGAAGAAAAACAAGTTAAGGATTACTGAATGCTTACAAATCATAGTTGTAGAGATTAAGACGATAATAGTCCTTTTTAGGATAATGCAAACCACCAGTTTACTGGTGGTTTTTTAGCTAATCGAGGAAAAATACCACAATGGACACAATGCCAACGAGCATAAAAAATGCTCCGCCGATTCTGGTCGAAAGGATGAAGAGATCCGAGGGCTCGGATGGGGTGTTGGATTTCCAGCTTTCCGTCAGAGCAAAAAATTGCCCGGGTGCAAAAAGCATGAAAGCGCCAAAAGCCAATAGCAAAAGACCGCCGAACAGTAAAACCATAGGGATTCTCCTTTCTCAGGGGATGACGCCTTCGCGCCGCAGCAGGGAGCAAAGCGCCGCTTCAAATTGTTTGTCGTCTTCTTTGGTGCGTTTTTTCGGTCCGCGCAGATGCGTTTTTTGGTGAGATTGTCTCGCTTTTTTCGCCAAATGACGATCCATCAAGAGTCCGTCGATGTTGTCTTTGGTGAATTCCCGTCCGCTCTGATGCAGGCAAAACGCTCCTTTGCCCAGCGCTAGACTGGCAACGCCGTAATCCTGTGTGACGACGAGATCTCCCGCCTGACAGCGGTTGATGAGTGCCAAATCGACGGCATCGGCACCGGCGCCAATGGTGATGACCTGTCCTGCTTTGGAAACCAGTTGGTGATTGGTGTCGCAAAACAACAGGAGGGAAATGCCATATTGTTGTGCCATGCGTTCGATCAGCGAAACCACCGGGCATGCATCCGCATCGATGAGAATGGTCATGGCGCTTCCTTTCTTGCTTCGATAAAGTAGGACGCTTCCATGTCGGCGGTGTGCAGGGCAAACGCCAGCGGGAATTTTTCGAAGGCGTTGCCGACGGTGCGGATGTCGTCCGTTCCGGTAAAGCCCATGTGGAAGCGGATCGCAAACGATTCTTCCCGGGTGAGCTTCATAAATCCCGTGATGATGTAGACCGATTTTTCCCCGTGTCCGTAGGGGAGCGGGTCGTCGTATTCGTAACTTGGCACTTTGCGCCAGACGCCGTCTTCTCCTTTGACGTTGCGAAAACTCTTTTTGTAGCAGTTGATTTTACACAAATCGTGCAAAAGGGCGATGATGGCCACCGTTTCCTCCGATGGACGCAGTTCATAAAGGGTTTGCACCCGTTCCCGCGCCAGATAATCCTTGAGACAGTGGTAGACGTTCAAGCTGTGCTCCAACAGCCCGCCCGGATAAGCGCCGTGGTAGCGGGTGGAGGCGGGCGCTTCAAAAAAATCGCTGTGGCGGGACTGCAAATAGTCGAGCAGCTGTTTGGCACCGTCGCGGTGAATGTTTGCTTCAAAAATCTGTAAGAATTCTTCTTTTGGACTCATAACTACTCCTCTTAAATCAGACAGCCGATCAAACCGGAAAGAATGCCGATCAAAGCCCCGGCAAATACATCTTTCGGATAGTGTACGCCGCCCACTACACGGATGACGGCGAGCAGCACTCCGCACAACAGCAAACCAATCCCCGCAGGCGGCAAGATGTACCAAAACATCATGGCAATAACCATGATGGAAAAGACGTGGCGGCTGGGGAAGGAATGTCCTTTGGTGTTTTTGGGAATGAGCGAACGATATCCCAATGCTTCATAGGGTCGTTTGGCGTTGAATCGGTCGCGGAACACGCTGACCAGTACGAAAGAGATGGCCGGTGTGAGCAATACCCGCCAAAACCGTCCGTCCTGCTGAAAAGCAAGCACGATCAATAAGATGGGATATGCCAGATAGACGCTGTAGGTCAGCACGCGGTTTGTGAGTAAAAGCGTCTTTTGCTTCCAAGGTGTTTTCCAAAACGGAGCCGCGAGACGTTCATACTGGGCGCGGGTCATAACGATGGTTCCTCCTCAAAGAGATCGAAGGATTGTACTGCAGGGGATAACTCTTCCTCAAATTTCAGCCGTACCACCCACGGCATCTTGTGCCGCATGGCGTCGAATGCTTCAAAGCCAAAGGCGGGATCGTAGTGCCGGAGTACGGTGCAGATGGCGGTGCCGTGTCCGCCGATGACGATGGTTTCGCCGCGATGTTTCGAAAGCAGGGACAAAAGAGCGTTTACATTTCGTTCCTGTACTTCCTGCAAACACTCGCCGCCCGGCAAACGATAGGAAAAATCCTCCCACTGGCGCTTGGCATAATCGGCAAAATCCGAAAAATCGGTCATCCATTCGCCGGCTGCCCGGCGTTCGCGGAAATCTTCGACGAGGGTGATGGGCAATCCTTTTTGTTTTGCCATCTCCTTTACGGTGTCAATGGCCCGCCGGTAGGGGCTGGAATAGACGGCATCTACCGGAATCTTTTCAAAAAAAGAAACCACGCGGGCGCAGTCCGCCTCGCCTTTGGGCGTCAGCGCGCGGGTGTAGTCGTTGGGATCGGTATAGTTCGGCTCCGCATGCCGCACAAAATAGATCGTGGTCATAGGCATTCTCCTTTTGGCTTTATTTTAGCATATTTTTGATTTTCTGTATATGCTTTTGCTTGACAAGAACGAATGTTTGTTTTATACTACAAAAAAGAACGTTTGTTTTTGGAGGGGTTGTCGTGGACGTTTATGAAAAACTCAAGATTTTGGCGGACGCCGCCAAATATGACGCTTCCTGTTCGTCGAGCGGAGTGGATCGCAGCGAAAACGACGGCGTCGGCATTGGGACTGCGTGCGCGGCCGGAATTTGTCACAGCTTTTCGGCAGACGGGCGCTGCATTTCGCTCTTAAAAGTGCTTCAGTCCAACGCCTGCTGCTACGACTGCACCTACTGCACCAACCGGCGCTCCAACGACCGTCCGCGCGCTACGTTTACGCCGCGGGAACTGGCGGATCTGACCATTCAGTTTTACCGCCGCAATTATATTGAAGGATTGTTTTTGAGTTCCGCGGTGTGGCGTTCTCCCGACGATACCTGTTTGCAGATGCTCGAAACGCTTCGCATTTTGCGCAAGGAATACTACTTTCGAGGATACATTCATGTCAAGGCCATTCCGGGGGCGGATGCCCGACTGACGCATCAGCTGGGGCTTTTTGCCGACCGTATGAGCGTGAACATCGAACTGCCCAGTGAGCAATCGCTTTTGCGTCTGGCGCCCGACAAAAACAAACAGGCGATTTTGCGTCCGATGGGGCAGATTCACGAAGAGATCCACCAGTCCAAGCACGGTCTGGTGCGCTACCGCCATGCCGAACGGTTTGCCCCCGCCGGACAGAGTACGCAGATGATCATCGGCGCCACCAACGACAGCGATTATCAGATCATGAAACTCAGCGAAGGGCTGTATCAAAAATATCAGTTGAAACGCGTGTATTTTTCGGCCTATATTCCGGTGATGAGCCATCCCAATTTGCCCGCGCGGGAGGGATTTCGCCCGCCGCTTCTGCGGGAACACCGGCTCTATCAGGCGGATTGGCTGTTGCGTTTTTACGGATTTCAGGCGGATGAGCTCTTGGATGCCGAGCATCCCAATTTTCATCCGCTGATTGATCCCAAAGCAAACTGGGCGCTCAACCGTCCGGCGCTGTTCCCGGTGTAGGTCAACCGCGCTCCCTATGAAATGCTGCTGCGCGTGCCCGGCATTGGGGTGCAGTCCGCCAAACGGATTCGCACTGCCCGCCGGGAACGCACGCTGACCTTTGAGGGACTGAAAAAGATTGGTGTGGTTTTGAAACGTGCGCAGTATTTCATTACCTGCAATGGGCGCTTGGCGGATGGCGTTTCCATCCGGCAGGACACCGTGCTGCGCGCATTGGTGTCGGAACAGGGATTAAGGGAACTGCCGCAAACCAGCGGGGAACAGCTTTCGCTGTTTTCGATGCAGCCGCTCGAAGAACTCCAAGCGGCCATTTCTCGCTGATTGGTGGGATAGGAGAATCAATGATGAAGCTTCAGGAAATGTTTCAAACGCTCGAACCCATTTCGTTTGGCTGGTCGCACGATCAAAAGTTTCGGGCGATTGCCGAGGATGGCACGCCGTATTTTCTGCGCATTTCGGATGTGCAGAGAGCAGCGAACCGAAAGCAGCTTTTTTCCCTGTTAAAGAAAGTGCAGTCGATGGGAATTTCCATGTGTGAACCGATCGACTATGGTGTGTGCGACGAGGGATGTTATTTGCTGCAAAGCTGGATCGATGGCGATGATGCTGAAGCAAGTATTCCAAATTTGTCCGAGGAAGAGCAGTACCGCTTGGGAAGAACGGCAGGGGAATTTCTTTCCCGACTGCATCAAATCCCAGCGCCTGACAGTTTGGAACGATGGGATTTGCGCTACGGGCGAAAGATCGATCGCAATCTTTCGTGGTACGAATCCTGCCCGGTGCATTTTGCAGGAGATGCAGCGGTTATCACATATTTGGCAAAGAATCGGAAGCTTTTAGAAAACCGTCCGCAGTGTTTTCAGCATGGCGATTATCACATCGGGAATTTTATGATTCGTCAGGGGCAATTAGTGGTCATCGATTTTGACCGCTATGATTTTGGTGATCCGTGGGAAGAATTCAACCGCATCAGTTGGTGTGCGGAGGCTTCGCCGCAGTTTGCTTCCGGTATGGTAGACGGATATTTTGATGGGGCAGTACCGGATGCATTTTGGCGGCTGCTGGCGCTTTATGTGGGCTGTAATCTGCTGGCTTCCTTCCCTTGGGCGATTCCGTACGGCAAAGGGGAAGTGCAGACCATGCAGCGCCAAGCGAAAGAGGTGCTTTCGTGGTATCACGGCTTTGACGGCGGAGTGCCGGCATGGTATCAAACGAGGAAGAAACGGTGGTGGTAACTAGAACCGCACCAGAAAGGAGCGCTTATGTTGCGGCTTTCCCGACAGCTGCCGCTGTCGTATCAGTACGACGGCAGTTTTGAAGGCTTTTTGTGCTGCGTATTTGCCAGCTTTTCGGCGCATGGACGTCCGGCGGCAATCGTGGCGGAAGGGGAGGAGGAACAGCAGGGATTTTTGCCGGTTTTCCGGATTGAAACCGACCGCGAACAGGCGGCCAGGGTGTATCGCTCCATCCCGCAAAAGATCAGTCCGCAGGCGCTGGTGTTTGTCGAGCACGCGTTTCGTTCCTGTCTGGAGGGGAAAGAACTGCTCCTCTTGGATTTTTTGGATCAGGGATATGACTGCGGCGCTCGGGTGCTGCGCCGCTTGACGGATGATACGGTGCATGCGCTGACGGCCGCGGTGCGGTCCTATAACAACGAAGCGGAACAATACCGGCAGTTTTTGCGTTTCTCGGATTATCAGGGGGTGCTGGTCGCGCAGATGGAACCCAAAAACGATGTGTTGGTGGATTTGGCTCCCCATTTTACTGCCCGCTTTCCGAGGGAATCGTTTTTGATTTACGACGTCAAGCGAAAAAAAGCGCTGGTTGCCCGACCGGGCAAGTGGACGGTGGTTGTCCTCGAGGATTTTGTGTTGGCTGCCGTTTCTCAGGAAGAGGCGCGGATTCAAACGCTGTGGAAGTTGTTTTATGATACCATTGCGATTGAATCCAGAATCAATGAACGCTGCCGCATGTCGCATATGCCGAAACGTTTTTGGAAGTATATGACAGAATTTCATCCGTCGCCCGTGGCAAAGGACCATGACACAGCAGAAAATGAATCCTTCCTGTTAAAAACTTGATAAATTGACTGTGTTTTTGCAAATATCACGCCGCTTATTGTTTAAAATTGCTAAATTTTGAACAATAAAACTGATTGTTGTTCCAAATAAAACGGCGGAGGCTTTAATATAGTTGTCGTGGAAGTGGTTTTCTGATAAAATAGAAGTGATTCAAGAACCGTGTTTTTACAAGCGTTCAGAATGCAGTAGGGAGGAAAAACTATGAAGTGTCAACATTGTGGAGCAGAAATTGCAGATAACGCGGCATTTTGCGTGCAGTGCGGTGCAAAAGTTGCTCAGGATCATCCGCAGTCGGCACAGCCGCAGGATTATTATCAGACGGCATCGAATCCTACGCCGAATTACCAGGATCCTGCAAACAGCTATCAGCCGCAGGGTGGCCAGCCGTATCCCAATTCCCCGTATCAGCCGACGAATCCGTATGGACAGCCGCCGCAGAAAAAGGGAAAAACCGGCCTGATTATCGGCATTATCGTGGCGGTCGTGCTCGTTGTGCTTGGCGTTGTGGCGATTGCTTTGATTGTGGGCGGTTCTTCCAACGCTCCGGAAGAGGCTGTTGTTTCGACGACCGAAGAAACATCTGTCGCGGAAGAAACAGAGGAACCCACCGTTTCCAAGGAAGAAGAACCTGAGAAAACGTCAAACGGCAGCTTTACCATTACCGAAACGACGCTGTTCGATGCGTCCGGCGTAAAGGCGGTCGCAACGGGTGTTTCGGAAGACGATTATTACGGACCGGTTATTGATGTGACCGTTACCAATGATTCCGATAAGAGCGTCTATGTATCCAGCAAATATGTTGTAGTCAACGGTTATACGCTCAATGATGCGTATTTCAGCGAAACGATTGCGGCTGGCAAATCGGCAAACGGTTCTCTCCGTTTTGATCAGGAAGAGCTGAAACTTTGCGGGATCGACACGATTATGGAAATTCGTGTGGTGTTAAGCGTGATGGACGATGAATCCTATGATACGATTGCTGAAGGCGAACTGGTCACGATGGAAACGTCGCTCAAAGGCACCACGGAACAGAAATACGACGATTCCGGCGTGGAAGTGTGCAACCAGGATGGAATCCGTGTGGTCGGCAAAGAACTGTATGAAGAAGAGTACTACGATGGTTCGCTGCTCCTGTATGTGGAAAACAACACCGATCAGTTTTTGACGGTGACTACGGCGTATGATTCCGTTTCCATCAACGGTGTCATGGCGGATGAAGCGTTTTATGCGGATATGGCTCCGAATAGCCGTGCAATCGTGAAGATGTACTTCATGGATCTGGAAGGTATCGGCCTTTCTTCTCCGGCAGATATCGAAGAAATGGAACTTGTGGTGGAAGCATTCGACGGCACGACCTATGAAGATGTCATGGAAACCGATCCGATTACGTTGACCTTTGAATAATTCAAAATTAAAAACAGGGTACGAAAGTACCCTGTTTTTTCATGTAATTGGTGCTTGTCAAGCGGGCGATGGATGGCTATAATAAAGATGCATCGATGGATGTAAAATAGCAAAGATCAGAAAGAAGATGGAACTCGATGAAGTATGATTTTACGACCATTATGGATCGCCATGGCAAAGACTCCATTGCGGTAGACGATTATCAGAACATGCAGGGAGAAACTCCCGTACCGCTTCGGGAGGGGATGGACGCCATTCCGATGTGGGTAGCGGATATGAATTTTCCGACGGCGCCTTCGATTGTTCGTGCCATGCAAAAACGTCTGGAGCATCCGGCATTCGGTTATTTTTCGCCGCGGGATGATTATTATACTTCCATCATTCGCTGGCAGCGTGAACGAAATGGCGTTACCGGCCTCACGAAAGAGGCGATCGGTTATGAAAACGGCGTGCTCGGCGGTGTGATTTCGGCGGTACAGGCGTTTTCTGCGCCCGGCGATCCGATTTTGCTGCATAGCCCTACGTATGTTGGCTTTACCAAAGTGCTGGAAGAGAATGGACGTAAAATCATTTTAAGCCCGCTTCAAAAAGATGCCGACGGTGTTTGGCGCATCGATTTTGAGGATATGGAAGAAAAACTGCGCACGCATCACATTCATTTGGCTGTCTTTTGTTCGCCGCACAATCCGACCGGACGCGTGTGGGAACGGTGGGAAATCGAACGCGTGCTTGAGCTTTACCAAAAATACGACTGTGTAGTGCTGTCGGACGAAATCTGGTCGGATTTGCTGCTCGATGGACATACCCATATCCCGACGCAGAGTGTTTCGGAAGACGCGCGCCATCGAGTCATGGCTTTTTATGCGCCGTCCAAGACCTTTAACCTTGCCGGGCTGGTGGGCTCGTACCACATTGTTTATGACGCTTACCTGCGCGATCGTCTGTTGGCGCAGTCGCGCAAATCGGAATACAACAGCATGAATGTGCTGTCCATGCATGCGCTCATCGGCGCCTATTCGCCGGAGGGCATGGAATGGGTGGACGAGCTTCGGCAGACGCTCAGTGCCAACGCATCGTATGCCTGCTCGTTTATTTCGAGGGAATTGCCGGGCGTTTCGGTGGCGCACCCGCAGGGGACGTATATGCTCTTTTTGGATTGCGAAGAGTGGTGCAAAACGCATCATCAAACGATGGATGAACTCATCCGCGCCGGATGGGAAGTGGGCGTCATCTGGCAGGACGGCCGCCCGTTCCATGGCACTTACGGTATTCGCATGAACCTCGCTTTGCCGGAAAGCCGGGTAAAAGAAGCGTTTGACCGGTTGAAACGTTATGTGTTTGTTGATTGATTTTGGGGACAAAACATCGTCATAAAAATATCCTCCCGCAGGCATTTTGCCGCGGGAGGATATTTTTTTAAAGTAAACGGTTTATTTTAACAGCTTTTCATAGGTGAAATGTTTCATGGATTGCAAAAGGAGCACAAAAGCAGCGCCGGCGCACAAAATCCCCAGTCCCAATAAGACCCAGTTGCCCAAAAACAGCACGCCGGAAAATTGCCCGACAAACAGCAGGATGATGGGAATGACCAGAAACACAGCCGATTGCTGGGCTTCCTCCACGCTTTTGGCTTTGGCCGATCCGAGCACGATGAGGGTGATGGCAATCAAAGAGATGGCCGGAGCGATCAGAAGCATCACGATGAGCCAGCTGATTCCCGGTACCAGCAGCGATCCCATCAAGAAAAACACTTCGACTTCCAAAACGATCAGCATGACCAAAAAGGAACTCAAAGAGACGAACATGCTCAGCAGAAACGAGGCGAGCACCTTCGCATGGAAGATTTCTTTGAGCGTTAAGGGGCAGTAGAGAAGTGTTTCCAGTGTGCGGCGCTCTTTTTCTCCCACAAATGCGCTGGCGGCCATGATGGATGCCGTCATAATCGGGATCATGAGAAAGAAAACCGGAAGAATGTAGTTTGCAATGAGTGCGATGATCGAAAGGTCCGTGCTTTCCATTTGCAGGGAGGCGGGGAACTGTTCCAAAAGTTTTATGAAATCCGGATCATCCGGCACCATGTGGATGGAAAAAACAAAGATCGAAGGGAAGAATACCGTAAAGATGATGGGCACAATCCAAATGGAGGCAAACAACCGGGTGTTGACGGTAATCCCCCGGATGTCTTTTCGAATGATCGAATAGATGGCAAGACGTTTCATCAAAATCCCTCCGTTTGCTTGGCAGTCAGCGCAAAGTAGATGTCTTCCAGACTCGGTTTTTTGACCGAAACTTCATAGAGGTTGACGCCCTGTGCAACAAGGGTTCGGATCAGGTCTGGAATTTCCTGTTCCGAGCGGATGGAGGTCGTGTAAAAGCTGTCGCCGCAGGAAACAAACGGCAATCCTGCTGGGAGCCGGTCAGCGCGGATGGATAAGGTTTGGCCGGAGAAGGTGCTTGTGCGCAGTTCTTCCAACGTACCGGTGACCAAAAGCGTGCCTTCATCCATCAGCCCGTAGCGGGTGCAGACCTCCTGCGCATAGCGGAGCTGGTGGGTGCATAAAAAGACGGCGATGTGTTCCTCAGAGGCGAGCTTTCGGATCATCTGGTGAACGCGCTGTGCGTTTTCGGGGTCCAGTCCGGAGGTCGGTTCATCCAAAAAGAGGATGCTTGGGCGATGGATCAGCGCGCGGGCGAGGGAGAGCCGCTGCCGCATGCCGGTGGAGAAGGACGCCAGTTTTTGATCTTTGGCATCCGTCAGTTCAAATTCCGCCAAAAGCGTTTCGCTGCGCTTTTTAGCTTCCGATCGGTTGATGCCGAAGGTGGAGGCGTAGAACATCAGATTTTCCATTGCGGTCAGATGATCGTACATCTGCGCGTGTTCGGTCACGATGCCGGAAACGGCGTGAACCCGGTTGGCTTCTGTCTGCGGGTCGAGATCAAAGACGCGGCAGGTCCCGCTGGTTGGCGTCAAAATGCCGGTCAATAACTTTACCGTGGTGGTTTTACCGGCGCCATTTGGTCCTAAAAATCCAAAGACTTCGCCCGCTTCCAGTGAAAGGGAAAGGTTTTTGACTGCTTCTTTCCCGGTTTCATAGGTTTTGGATAGGTTTTGGATGGTGATCGCCTGCATCCGTTCATCCCTCCTGATTTCTGCGTGAACATTAAAAGTTTTTTGTTTATTATAGGGGATTTTCTTTCAGAATACAAGAGGAAAAGAATAGCGACCGTTTGACGAAAGGGCGTTTGATGGTATATAGTAAAAGAGCACACGCAAAGTGTATCGAAAACCATTAGGAGGTGCATCCATTCATGTATCGAATTTTAATTGTGGAGGATGATCCCGGTATTTCGTCCGCGATCATGAAACAAACGGCTCTTTGGGATTTGGAGTCGCGGTGTGTGCAAAATTTTCGTCAGGTGATGAGTGAGTTTGCAGCATATGACCCTCATTTGGTGTTACTCGATATTTCACTGCCCTATTTTAACGGCTATTACTGGTGCGGGGAAATCCGCAAGGTGTCAAAGGTGCCCATTCTCTTTATTTCTTCCGCTTCGGACAATATGAATATTGTCATGGCGATGAATATGGGTGGGGATGATTTTATTGCCAAACCGTTCGATCAAAGCGTGTTGATGGCAAAAGTGCAGGCCATGCTGCGCCGGACATACGATTTTGCCGCTGCCGTTCCGGTGCTCGAGCATCGGGGAGCACTGCTTCATACCGGTAACCACACGCTCACCTATGAGGGGCAGCAGGTGGATCTGACGAAAAATGAATACCGCATTTTGCTGGCGCTGATGGAACAGAAAGGGAGAGTCGTCAGCCGCGAATAATTGATGGAGCGCCTGTGGGAAACGGATAGTTTTGTGGATGAAAATACGCTCACGGTGAATGTCAACCGTCTGCGCAAAAAATTGGACGCCGCCGGGCTTTGCGATTTTATCACCACCAAATTCGGCGTGGGCTATTTGATTTGTGATGAATGAGGGATTGGATGTCGTTTTTATTCTGTTATATCAAACAGCATAAAGCGCCGCTTTTGATGCTGTTCGTTTTTTTGGTGGTCTATTGGTGCGCATTTGCGCTTTATGAACTGCCGCTCGGTGCGGTGTTGTATCCGACCGTCATTTGCGTAGTATTGGGCGCGATTGCGCTGTTTTTGGAGGTGCGCAAGGCTTATCAAAAGCATCGGGAGTTGATCAAATGGCAAAAAACGCCGCTGGTGTCTCTCGATCAGCTGCCCTTGGCAAAGACGCAGGACGATGTCGATTATCAGGCGATTTTGGAAACGCTCGATCGACGGCAGCGAAAACTGCAAACCGATCTGGCGCAAAATTATCAGGAGATGATCGACTACTATACCATCTGGGCGCATCAGATCAAAACGCCCATCGCGTCCATGCGCCTGACGCTGCAAAACGAGGATTCGGACGCAGCCCGGCGCGCGTCGGAGGATCTGTTCCGTATTGAGCAGTATGTTGAAATGGTGCTGATGTTCCTGCGGCTGGA
>CALXIC010000124.1 GCA_944388265.1 uncultured Clostridia bacterium
GGCAAAGGATGGATGGATGAATTTACTTTATAAAACCCTCAAACAAATTCTGAAGATTGTGACCGGGAGAATCTTTTTAATTGCACTGCTGATTTTAATTCAGGTGGTGTTTTTGATTCTGGGCACCTATTTTCTTCAGACAATCAAGGTCATCAATTTCATTCTGCGCGTGCTTTCCTGGGCTGTGGTCCTATACATCATGCGCTCAACCTACAACCCGACCTATAAATTATCCTGGATTATCCTGATTCTCATTTCACCGATGATCGGGACGGTGTTTTTTGTCGTTTTTGGTCTACAGCAGATGCCGCCCCGCTTCCGTGCGTACATCACCAGATTTCACCGCACATTAAAACAGCAGTTTCGCCCCAGCGATTACGAAGGCGGTCTGATGCTGCGCAAAGAAGACCCCGATGCGGCGCGCAGTGTGACCTATTTGGAATCCCAAGCGCTTGCGCCGGTGTACGCCAACACCGAATCGACCTTCTACCCCGTCGGCGAACTGTTTTGGGAAGCGCTGCTCACCGAGCTGAAAAAGGCCAAGCATTATATCTTTTTGGAATACTTCATCATTTCAAGCGGCATCATGTGGACCAAAGTGGAAGAAATCCTGTTTGAAAAAGCGGCACAAGGTGTCGAAATCCGCTTGATCTACGACGATTTGGGTTCCGCTATAGCAATTCCGCCCCGCTTTATCCACCGCATGGAAGAAGCGGGTATTCAAACGCACGTCTTCAATCAGTTTCGGCCGTCGCTGGATATCTTCATGAACCACCGCGACCACCGAAAGATCTGCGTCATCGACGGCAATGTGGGATTTACCGGCGGCATCAACTTAGCGGATGAATATATCAATTACATCGACCGTTTCGGACACTGGAAAGACACCGCCATCATGCTCAAAGGCGAAGGCGTATGGGGACTGACGATCAGTTTTCTGCGGATGTGGGAGTTGCAGCGTTCCCTTTGGAATCTGGATTTTAACCGCTACCGCCCCACCATTCATCCGGAAAGCGACGGATACGTCCAAACCTTCTGCGATGATCCCATGGACAACAAGCGAATCGGCGAGAACGTTTATTTAAACATCATTCACGCCGCTAAAAAGAACCTGTTCATCACCACGCCTTATCTGGTACTGGATGATGAAATGACCGAAATTTTGTGCACGGCGGCACAAAGCGGCGTGGATGTTCGCATCATTACGCCGAAAATCCCGGACAAATGGTATGTGCATTCCGTTACCCGCGCGAATTACCCACGGCTGGTGGAAGCGGGGGTGCGTATTTTCGAATACACCCCGGGGTTTATCCATGCCAAAGGGATTGTTTCGGATGACCGGTATGCGATGGTCGGCACCATCAACTTCGATTTCCGCAGTTTTTATCTGCATTTTGAATGCGGAACGGTGCTTTATCACACGAAGTCGGTCTTGCAGGTGCGCGATGATTTTCTGAAAACGCAGGATCTTTCCGAAGAAATCACGCTGGATATGATCCAAAAAGTCTCGACGATCACGAGATTGTGGCGCTCATTACTGAGCATCCTCTCTCCCCTGATCTAAAATAAACACAAAGAATAAAGGAGCATTTAAAATGGTAAAACATGTTATTATCTGGAACTTTCCGGAAGGAATGTCGGAAACGGACCGTATCCTCAACGGACAAAAAATCAAAGCCGGGCTTGAAAGCCTGAAAGGTCAGATTGACGGGCTTTTGGATATCCATGTATACAACGAGATGCTGCCGACCGCAACCGGCGATTTGATGTTGGACAGTACATTTGAAGATGCCGCGAGCTTGAATGCCTATTCGGTGCACCCGGCTCATGTGAGAGTCGCCACGGAAATTGTGCGTCCGGCTACCTGCAACCGCAGATGTGTGGATTTTGAACTTCCTAACAATTAAGGAGGATTATGGATACCTTGCAATTTCTTTGCCCCTGTCATTTTGGTTTGGAAAGCGTACTAACGTTTGAATTACAGCAAATCGGCGCGGAAAATATCCATGCCGAAAACGGAAAGGTTTATTTTACCGGTGATTTTTCCACCTTGGCCCGCGCAAACATCTGCCTTCGCACAGCGGAGCGGGTGTTGATTTTGCTGGCACAATTTCATGCCACCAGTTTTGAAGAATTGTTCCAAGGCGTTCGAGCCATTCCGCTAGAAGATTTCATCGGTCAAAAAGATGCTTTTCCGGTCAAGGGAAAATCACTCAGTTCCGACCTTCACAGCGTTCCGGACTGCCAAAAAATCGTCAAAAAAGCGGCAGTCGAACGCCTGAAAGAACATTACGGCGTGAGTTGGTTTGTGGAAACCGGCCCGGTGCATCAGCTGCAATTTTTGATTTTAAAAAATAAAGTCACCATCATGCTGGATACCACCGGTGTTGGTCTTCATAAACGAGGCTACCGCGCGCATTCCAACGAAGCGCCGATCAAAGAAACGCTTGCCGCTGGGATTGTCGATCTGGCACATGTGCGGAGCTACTCAACCGTATACGATCCGTTTTGCGGATCGGGTACCTTTTTGATCGAGGCCGCAACCAAGGCGTTGAACATCCCGCCCTGCCTGCGCCGCAAATTTGCCGCCCAGGACTGGGGGCTTTTCCCGGAAACGGTATGGCGCGAAGAACGCGCACGCGCCGTCGCGGGCATCAAAACAGACACGGAATTCCACGGATTTGGCAGCGACATTGATCCGAATGCGGTTGAACTGACCCTTCAAAACGCGAAAAAAGCAGGTGTGAACGGAAAGCTCACCATCCGTCAGGCAGATATCAAGGATTACCGCGCAGCGGAGCGGCGCATCACCATCTGCAATCCGCCTTATGGCGAACGCATGCTCGAAAAGCAGGATGCACAGAAGATCTACCGCATCATGGGCAGAGTTTTTCAGCCGTTGGATCGCGCAAGCTACTACATCATCTCACCGGATGAAACGTTTGAAAAACAGTTCGGCCGTCCGGCAGACCGGCGCCGCAAGCTCTACAACGGCATGATGAAATGTCAGGTGTATCAATATTACCGCAAACGCTGATAAATTTGGGATAAATTCACCAATCAAGAACAGATGTCGAAGATCGATCGGCATCTGTTTTTGTTTTTCGGGTATAGAAACAACCGTTTTTTCAAAGGATAGCAGTAGTGTTCTGATCCATCCAAAAGTACAAAAATGTCCCTATCCGACGAATAAAAACGAAATTCGGATATTTTGTGAAGTTCATGCAGAAGCGCTTGCAATCACCCTTGAAAACTGTTAAAATAATTAACGTGAAAGGTAAAAAAGGATTATTTCAAATGATGTATTGAAACTGGTTTTAGAAAAGGAAGTCTTTCATGATTGTACGAATTCAAGATTCTCTCTATTCCCTGATGAGCGTACTGAGAAGTGCCGATCTGCGGGATATTATTGATATACTCATTGTTTCATTTTTCATCTACAAAGCCATTAAAATTGCAAAAGAAACGCGTGCCGAACAATTGTTAAAAGGGATTGTGGTCTTATTAGTGGCTTATCTTTTAGCACAGATTATCGGGCTTCGTTCGGTCAAGTTCCTATTGGGAACGATTATGACCAGCGGGCTGGTCGTTGTTGTGATTTTGTTCCAGCCGGAACTGCGGCGCATTCTGGAACGGGTGGGACGTGCAAAAATGCCGTTTGCATCGGCAGAAACCGGATCCGAATCGTGGGAAAGCGCCATTCCCATCATCGTAGAAGCGGTGGACAACTTAGCAAAAACCTGCACCGGCGCTCTCATCGTCCTTGAACAGCAGACCCACTTAGGGGAACAAATCGCCACGGGTGTATGGATGAACGCGGAGCCAAGCGTGGAGTTATTCGGAAACATTTTCTTCGTCAAAACACCGCTGCATGACAGTGCCGTGATTATGCGGGACGGTAAAATCTTAGCCGGTGCCTGCTTTTTGCCGAAACCGCAGAAGGAAGAACTCATTGCCACCCATTTGGGGTCCCGCCATCGTGCGGCAATCGGTATGAGTGAGGTTTCCGATGCCATCATCATCGTCGTTTCCGAAGAAACCGGAACGGTATCCATCGCGGAAAACGGACAGCTCAGCCGCGGATTCAGTCACGAACGTTTGACGGAATTTTTGCGGGAAAAATTGCTGCCGGAAGAACCGACGGAACGCAAGTCGTCCTTCGTACGGGCAAATCTCTTCAAAGGGGGCAGCAAACATGAGTAAAACCCCCAAACGCATGAAAAAACTTTCCGCCATTGGAAAAGCAGAAAAAAGCAAATGGCGTACCGGGTTCAAAAAATGGATGCAAAGCGACTCGTTTCTGCGGGTGCTGAGTGTGGTATGTGCCTTTTTTGTGTGGTTTTTGGTCTATACCACGATCGACACGACTACAACCACAACCATCCGTGACATCCCGGTGGAAATCGATTTGAGCGGAACCATCGCGGAAAGCAACGGTCTGGACGTGGTGGATTCGGAGCAGCGCTACGTCGATGTGAAGATCGAAGGCAAATCCTACGAAATCGGACAGCTGACGGCCGATAATTTCCGCGCGACACTTTCGGTAACGGACGTCACAGAAGCGGGCGTCTACACCGCGCTTCCCATCAATGTCGAACGCGTAGACACCAACTTTTCCTTTATCATCCGCTCCGTGACCCCATCCACCATGTCGGTGGAATTCGACAGCATGGAAACCAAAACCTTTGATTTGAGTGTCTCCATTCCAAACGTCGAAGCGGCTTCCGGATATCTGATCGATTCTTATTCAGTGACTCCGTCCACCATTACAATTACCGGACCGGAATCCATTATCGATACCATCGATCACTGTGTAGTCGAAAATCAAGACAGCAAGGTATTGAGTGAATCTGCTACCCTATCGGGAACGGTCCATCTGTACGATGAGTCCAATCATGAAATTGTAAGCGATTACCTTTCTTATGAGAATACGGATTATACCATTTCCGTGCCGCTCTATCAAAAGCAAACGCTTCCGCTCTCGTATGACTTCGTGAATGTACCGGATGGCATTGATGCCAGCAAACTGGATTTCACTGTGGAACCGGCATCCATTACCGTCGCCATTCCGGTGGGTGCATCCAGCAATGTCAGCAAAATTTCGCTGGGTGAAATCGATTTCCGCAAGCTCGACTTGAACAAGACGTTTACGTTTGACATTCCCCTGCTTGCCGGATATCTCAATCTGGATGAAGTCAAAACCGCAACGGTCACGTTTGATTCCGAAGGATATGAAAAAGTGTATCTGTCCTCCAACAACATTGTGCTCAAAAATATTCCTTCCGGATATTCGGCAGAATTGTTGACAACAACGGTTTCAGACATCTGCATGCTTGGAAAATCCGAAGTACTGGACGATCTTTCTTCTTCGGATTTGGTTTTGACGGTGGATCTGTCCAGCGTCAACATCACTGTTGGTGAACAGCGGGTACCTGTTTTGGTGACAACGACCGACAAACAACAAGCCTGGGCCATCGGTGAAAAGAGCGTATTGATTCAAGTGACGAAAGATTCCAATGGATGATGAGGTACGAAAGCCGGAAGCCAATCAGCTGCTTCCGGCTTTTTTCTTCAAGCTCTACTTGCAACAGAAAGGAACACTATGCCTTTATATCTATCCAATATTCGCTACGATTTAGACGAACCGGAAGAAGCGGCGCTGGAACGCGCCAAAAAATTGCTGGGTCCCTATTCCCGGGAAATAAAATCTCTTGCGATCTATAAACGCTCGCTGGACGCCCGTCATGCGCATAAACCTCATGTTGTCGTGACGGTGCAGGCAACGCTTCATCGCGCGGAAAAACAAGCGCAGCAGCGGCTCCACTGCCCGCAGATTCAATACCGGGAATCCTATCGCTACGAGCCGAAATTAGGAAAAGAGCCGTTAGACGGCCAAATTGTCGTGGTCGGTTTTGGTCCAGCCGGGATTTTTTGCGGGTACGAACTGGCAAAACACGGATACCGCCCGCTCATTTTGGAACGCGGTTATCCGATGGAAACACGCGTACAGGATGTGGAAGCATTTTGGAACGATGGCCGCTTTTCCAAGACCAGCAACGTCCAATTTGGAGAAGGAGGCGCCGGTACGTTTTCCGACGGAAAACTGACCACCCGCATCAACGACCAGCGGTGTGAAGAGGTATTGCGCCTTTTTGCCGCACACGGCGCGCCAAAGGACATTCTGACCAAAGCGAAACCCCATATTGGAACCGACCGTTTGCGCGGGGTGATTGTATCCCTGCGTCATGAAATCGAACGCTTAGGCGGCACCGTCCGTTTTGGACAGACGGTGGAAGCGATCCATCAACAAAATGGAAAAATCTGCGGCATTACGGCAAACGGCGAATCCATCGCCTGCACAAGGCTGGTGTTTGCCATCGGGCATAGTGCGCGCGACACCTTCCGGATGCTCCAAGAGGCTGGGGTTTCCATGGAAGCCAAAAACTTTTCGGTGGGCGCCCGCATCGAGCATCTGCAAAGCACCATTGATGAAGGACTTTACGGCAGCTATGCCGGTCATCCGGCGCTTCCTCCGGGAGAATACCAGTTATCCTACCGGGAAAACGGCCGGGGCGTGTATACCTTTTGCATGTGTCCCGGAGGCGTGGTCGTTCCGGCGGCATCCGAGCCGGAAACGGTTGTGACTAACGGCATGAGCGTCTATGCGCGAGACGGAAAAAACGCCAATGCGGCGCTGGTAATCGGGGTTTCTCCCGACGATTTTGGGCATCATCCGCTGGACGGTGTTCGTTTTCAGGAAATGCTCGAACAACGCGCATATTGCCTGGGCGAACAAACCTATGCGGCGCCTGCCGTTTCCGTGGGTGGATTTTTGTCCAATGAAAAGCGGCTCGACCTATCAAAAGTTTCGCCCAGTTTTGCAAGAGGTGTCGTGCCG
>CALXIC010000125.1 GCA_944388265.1 uncultured Clostridia bacterium
CCGGCGTCATGGGCGGCGAATACAGCGGCATCATGGACGACACCACCACCGTGGTCTTTGAATCGGCAAACTTCAAAGGCAGCAGCGTGCGCAAAACCGCACAAAAACTTGGCATGCGCACCGACGCATCCTCCCGCTATGAAAAAGGCATCAAAGCCGGTTCCTGCGACGTCTGCGTACAGCGCGCCTGCGAACTGGTGGAACTGTTGGGCTGCGGCGAAGTGATCGACGGCGTCATCGATGTCGACCATTCCGACCACACCGAACCGCTCGTTCCCTTTACCCCGGACTGGATCAACCACTTCTTAGGCATCGATGTGCCGGAAGAACAAATGAGAAGCTACCTCAACGCTTTGGGGATGCCGGTGGATGAACAAAACAACATCCATGTTCCTTACTGGCGCATCGACATCGAACACAAAGCGGACGTTGCCGAAGAAATCGCCCGTCTGTACGGTTACGACAAAATCCCGACCGGCATGATGGAAGGGATGGCACGCGGCATCGTGACCAAAGAACAAAACTTTGAAAACAAAGTTAACGAAGCGATGCGCGCGATGGGCTGCGATGAAATCATGACCTATTCCTTCCTCAGCTCGAAGGAATACGACAAGATTCAGATGCCCGCCGACTCCAAACTGCGCCGCTCGGTCACTATCTTGAACCCCTTGGGCGAAGATTCCAGCATCATGCGTACGACGACCATTCCGTCGGTGCTGGACATCATTTCCCGCAACTACAACAACCGCAATCCGAAATTCTGGTGCTATGAAGTGGGCCGCGAATACCTTCCGGTGGAAGGCCAGCAGCTGCCGAACGAAGATGCGGTGCTGACCATCGCGCTTTACGGCGGAAATGCCGATTTCTACACCCTCAAAGGAATGGTGGACACCCTGTTTGGTGTGATTGGACTTTGCGACGCGGACGTTTCGCCCTGCAGCGACAATCCGACGTTCCACCCCGGACGCACTGCCATCTACACCAAAGACGGCGAAGAACTGGGTATTTTGGGTGAAATTCATCCGGCAGTCTGCAAAAACTATTCCATCGGCACCAAGGTCTATCTGGCAAAGCTTCACATGAAAGCACTTTACCAGCTCTCGAGCGCCGATAAGACTTACCATCCGCTGCCGAAATTCCCGGCAACGACTCGTGACCTGAGCTTGCTGTGCGACAAGGATCTCCCGGTCATCCAAATCGAAAAAGTCATCAAAAAAGCGGCCGGAAGCTTGCTTGAACAGGTTGCACTCTTTGACGTGTACGAAGGCAAACAGGTGGAAGAAGGTCAGAAATCCGTTGCTTATTCGATGATCATGCGTTCGCCCAAAGGAACGCTGACCGACGAAGAAGCAGACCGCATGGTGGCAAAAGTACTCAAACAGCTGGAAACCATCGGCGTTACGCTGCGTCAATAATTTTAAAACTCATTAAAAAACGGCTGCCCGAATCATTTCGGGCAGCCGTTTTCTTTTTTTAAAATCGTTCCTTTTGCATCTTTTTCGCAGAACTGCACATAACTAACAACGAATACGGATACAAAGGAGAGAACGCACGTGAAAAAATTGCAGCACTGGCAAATCGTTTCGACGCTGCTTTTGTTTTATGATCTGATTGCGGTCAACCTTTCTTATTTTCTTGCACTCTGGCTGCGGTTTGATTTATCCTTTTCCCAAATTCCTCCGTCCTACCTATGAACCTGGCGTGAATTTGTGCCCGTGCTGTCGGTGCTCTCCATCTTGATTTTCTGGATTTTCCGGCTCTATCAAAGCGTGTGGCGCTTTGCAGGAATTTCCGAGCTGGTGCGCAGTTTTTTTGCCTGTTTGATCAGTGTCGCTTTAAACGTGGTGATTACCAGTCTGTTTTACCGCCGGATGCCGATTTCCTACTATATCATCGGCGGACTCTTTACCGTCCTTTCCATCACCGGCATCCGCTTTTCCTACCGTGCCGTGCGGATGCTTCAGCGTATCAACCGCCCATCCGCCAAAATCCCGACCATGATCATCGGCGCAGGCAGTACGGGAAAGCTTTTAATCGGCGAACTGCAAAAAGAACCGCACGGCTTAGCCAGTGTACGGTGTTTCATTGACGACAACCCCAACAAACGAGGACGCTATTTGGGCGGCGTTCCGGTCGTCGGCGGCCGGGAAGAAATCCTGTCGGCCGTCCAACAGTTTGATATTCGGCAAATCTATCTGGCCATTCCTTCCGCCACGCCGAAACAGCGGCGGGATTTGCTGGCGATCTGCAAAGAAACCGCCTGTGATCTGAAAATTGTGCCGTCCTATACACAAATTCTGCAAAACGATTCTCCCATTTCTTCCCTTCGCCCTGTGAATGTACAGGATTTACTGGGCAGAGATCCGATTCAGGTGGATTTGAGCGAAATTTTATCCAGTCTGCAAGGAAAAACCATCTTAGTCACCGGCGGGGGCGGCTCCATCGGCAGTGAACTCTGCCGCCAAATCGCCGCGCATTGTCCCAAAAAACTCATCATTTTTGACGTGTACGAAAACAACGCCTACGACATCGGGCAGGAATTGCAGCGGCGTTTTCCCAATTTGCAGTTGGAACTTCTGATCGGTTCGGTGCGGGACGTCCGCCGGCTGGTGGAAGTATTTGACACCTACCGGCCGGACATCGTTTATCATGCCGCCGCACACAAGCACGTCCCCTTAATGGAAGATTCACCCTGCGAAGCCATCAAAAACAACGTTCTTGGCACCTATTTTACCGCCTGGATTGCAAAGCTTTACGACTGCAAACGGTTTGTGCTGATCTCCACCGACAAAGCCGTCAACCCCACCAACATCATGGGCGCCTCCAAACGGCTTTGCGAAATGATCATTCAGGGACTCAACCGCATCTGTGAGCGGGAACGCGCCGGCGAATAGATCGGAAGAGCACAC
>CALXIC010000126.1 GCA_944388265.1 uncultured Clostridia bacterium
CCTTCTTTCCACATGATTGCAACGCCTTCGGTAACGTCGTTTGCGCCGTAGCAGTTAACTTTTGCACGGAGGCCATCCGAGTAAGAATGACGGTACACTTCTTCTACTTTGCCGGTGTAGTAATCCATTTTGGTTTCTACATAGGTAAAGCCGTTGATACGGGAAATGATCTGAGCTGCGTCTTTGCCGAGGCCGTTGAGGATAACACGGAGCGGTTTCTGACGAACTTTGTTTGCTTTTTCAGCAATGCCGATTGCACCTTCAGCAGCAGCGAAGGATTCATGGCCAGCCAGGAAGCAGAAGCATTCGGTTTCTTCTTCGAGCAGCATTTTGCCGAGGTTGCCATGGCCCAAGCCTACTTTACGCTGGTCAGCAACGGAGCCCGGGATGCAGAATGCCTGCAGGCCTTCACCGATTGCAGCAGCAGCTTCAGAAGCTTTTTTGCAGCCTTTTTTGATTGCGATTGCACAGCCAACGATGTAAGCCCAGCAAGCGTTTTCAAAGCAGATCGGCTGGATTTTTTTCACCTGGTCATAGATTTCCAGACCGGCATCTTTCGTGATTTTTTCGGCTTCTTCCAAAGAAGAAATGCCGTAGCTGTTCAAAACAGCGGTGATCTTATCAATACGTCTTTCGTAAGATTCAAACAGTGCCATATCTCTTTGCTCCTCCTTTGGATTATTCCTGACGCGGATCGATGATCTTCACAGCGTCCGCAACACGGCCGTACTGACCTTTTGCTTTTTCCCAAGCGGTGTTCGGGTCGTCGCCCTTTTTGATGAAGTCGGTCATTTTGACGAGTCTGACAAACTGATAACCGATGATTTCATTGTTTTCATCCAGAGCAATACCAGTGACATAGCCTTCTGCCATTTCCAGGTAACGCGGGCCTTTTTTCAAGGTGCCGTACATGGTACCAACCTGCGAACGGAGGCCTTTCCCAAGGTCTTCCAAGCCAGCACCGATCGGCAGACCTTCTTCCGAGAATGCGCTCTGGGTTCTGCCGTAAGCGATCTGGAGGAAGAGTTCACGCATAGCGGTGTTGATAGCGTCACAGACAAGGTCGGTGTTGAGTGCTTCCAGAACGGTCAGACCCGGAAGAATTTCAGCAGCCATAGCAGCCGAATGGGTCATGCCCGAGCAGCCGATCGTTTCGACCAGTGCTTCCTGGATGATGCCTTCTTTTACGTTCAAGGTCAGTTTGCAGCCGCCCTGCTGCGGAGCACACCAGCCAATACCGTGAGTCAGGCCAGAAATATCCGAAACCTGTTTGGACTGTACCCATTTTGCTTCTTCCGGAATCGGGGCACATCCGTGATGAACGCCCTGTGCAACCGGACACATCGTTTCTACTTCGTGAGAATAAATCATTTGGAAACTCCTTTCGGTTTTTAATCTACAATCCGTGACAACTTTCTCAAATTGCATCTATAATTATAACGGTATTGGGCCGATTTTTCAAGCACTTTGAAAAGGAAATTCGTTTTTTTCGAAGAAAGACGGAATTTTTCGGGTTCTTCCGAAAAATTTTGAAAAGGACTTTTGTTTTCTTTGCGCATCCTGTATAATGAGAATTGAGGTGAATCACGTTGAATACAGCTGCTATCATTGTCGCTGCCGGCCAAGCGTCGTGCATGCAAGGAATTGATAAACAATTTGCTCTTTTGGGCACCCTTCCGGTTGTTTTGCACAGTGCAAAACTTTTCGACCGTATGCCGGAATTTCAAAAAATCATCTTTGTCACCCGTGCCGACCAGCATCAGCAACTGGAACAGGAAATCAAACGTCATTCGTTTCAAAAGGAAGTGCTGATTACCGACGGGGGCCAAACCAGACAGGAATCGGTGCAAAATGGCATTCGTTTAGCCAAAGACTGCGATTATGTCGCCATTCACGACGGAGCACGTCCTCTCGTTTCGGAAGAAGATGTCCGCCATGTCTTGGAAGATGCCTCCCGCTTCGGTGCTGCCACCTTGGGCGTTCCGGTGAAAGACACCATTAAATTAGCAAATTCGGATCGGAGCATTGCTTCTACCCCACCGCGCGATGCGCTTTATCAGATTCAAACACCGCAGGTGTTTCGCACGGCGCTTTACCTGCACGCAGCAGAAAAAGCACGCCTGGAAGGAAAAGATTTTACCGACGATTGCCAACTGATGGAATCGGACGGCAAACCCGTTTACATCACCGTTGGAAGCTATTCCAACTTGAAAATCACCACACCGGAAGACCTTTCGCTGGCTCAAACCTTGGGCGGATTTCAAAAGGAGGAACCCGTTATGCGCATTGGACATGGATACGATGTACACCGTTTAACCGAAGGCAGAAAACTGATTCTTGGCGGCGTAGACATCCCACACACCGTTGGCTTATTGGGTCACTCGGACGCCGACGTCCTGCTGCACGCTATCATGGATGCCCTTTTGGGGGCTGCTGCTCTTGGCGATATCGGCAAGCATTTTCCGGATACCGATCCTGCCTACAAGGGCGCTGATAGTATGGCACTGCTTCGTCACGTCGTAGCATTATTAAAAGAAAAAGGCTATCAAATCGGAAACATCGACGCGACAATTTTGGCGCAAAAACCAAAACTTGCCCCCTACATTCAGACGATGCGTGAAAACATCGCCGATGCTTGCGGGGTTTCGGTGGATGACATCAACGTGAAAGCCACCACGGAAGAAAAACTGGGCTTTACCGGTGCCTGCGAAGGAATTGCCGCGCATGCAGTTGTGCTGATCCATCGATAATCATAAATTCGTGTCTATTCATGATTCCTATCAAAATTCCGATTCGACCATCGAATCGGAATTTTTTCGTCATTATTACCACACAAGAATGTCATAAATAAGCACTTTTAATAAGAATCAAAATGAAATTACTTTTTTTGAAGAATCATTAAAATATTTTGTTAAAATATAGAAAAAATTGTATTGCGTATCCTGCAAAAATGAATTATAATGACCTCGGAATCTTCGATCGAATGGAGGGAAATACACGATGATTCGATCCAAAAAAGCAAAAAACATTTCTCTGTTCTCCTTTTACCGTTTCACAAAAGGATTGCGGCATCATTTTCTTATGGCGATGATTTTAACCCTAGTCGCCATCGTTGCAAACTACATGACGCCGCAGGTGATCCGTATTACCGTGGACTCGGTATTGGGTGACACCCCCTTCAATCTGCCAGACTTTGTGGTGAACTGGATCAATCAAAACGGCGGCCGCGAAATGCTGCGAAACCATTTGGTGCTTTGCGCTGCTTTCGCTGTATTGTTCGCCTTGATTTCAGGATTCAGCACCTACTTTTCCCGCAAACACATGAGCGCTGCGTGCGAAGGAACCATTTGCCGGCTACGCAATCAATTATTTGAACATGTACAAAAGCTGCCGTTTTCCTGGTACAACAAAAATCAAACCGGCGACATCATTCAGCGCTGTACCATGGACACGGATATCATTCGAAATTTTATCAGTGAGCAATTACTCAATCTGGTTCGCATTTTCATTTTGATTGTGGTATCGCTGGCGCTGATGTTTTCCATGGATGTAAAGCTTTCGCTCATCGCTTTGTTCTTTTTGCCGCTGGTCGTAACCTATTCGTTAATTTTTTACCGCATCATGGCAAAAAAATTCCGCGCTGCCGATGAAAAAGAAGGCGAATTAACCGCACTGGTGCAGGAAAACCTGACCGGTGTTCGTGTGGTTCGCGCTTTTGGCCGAGAACAGCATGAAATTCATCGCTTTGTCGACATGAATGAAACCTACACCAATTACTGGATTCGTATCGGTAAAACGATGGGCTTAAACTGGAGCATCGGGGACTTTTTGTCCGGCCTTCAGGTATTGGTGATTTTGATTGCAGGCTCGATGGCAGCGGTAAACGGACGCATCACCACCGGCGAATTTCTGGCCTTTTTCTCCTACAATTCCATGTTGGTATGGCCGAGCCGAAGTCTTGGCCGTGTGTTGGGCGAATTCAGTAAAACCAAAATCAGCGCCGTACGTCTTTTTGACATCTTGGACGCCGAACCCGAACTGGAGGACGAACACGGACTCACCCCGCCGATGAACGGCGACATCGTTTTTGACCACGTCTCGTTTGGTTATCTTCCTGATCAGGAAGT
>CALXIC010000127.1 GCA_944388265.1 uncultured Clostridia bacterium
GGGATCATTAATGCGCGGTGTCTCTTTGGTATGGGGGCTATTAAAAACACCGGACGCATCGGATTGATTGTCAAGTTGGAAGCATGGGACCCCGAAAAAATCTATGGCCGGATGGGCATGGAAAACGAGTATACCACCATCCTTGGCATCAAGGTACCGTCGCACACCGTTCCGGTGAAACCGGGTCGAAATCTGGCGATTATTTTGGAAGTCGCCGCCATGAACAACCGACAGAAAAAGATGGGTTACAATGCGGCACAGGAATTGATGCAAAATCTTGGCATGCCGGTAGAACCGGGCATGCCCGCTTCCCGCTGGGATTTGTATTAAGAGCGAAGGAAATTATCGTTTCACAAAAAAGCGCATGTTGCGGATGCGCAGCGGCAGCGATTGCTGCTGCAGCATCTGCTGCGTTTGCGACAGGGTGCGTTCTTTGGCAGCGGTGCAGCAGCTAAAGAACTGCACCGTTTGGTCATAAATGGAAAGCGTTGATAAGTAATCGGCGTAGTCGTCGGCGGTCATGCCGATCTGATAAGCGTTACCCATGCGCTCCGGCAAATCGTTGAGCGGAACCAAACGCGGAAGGATTTGACGGATGAACGGAAACCAGGAAGAAACGTTGGCGATCATGGAAAACGTCAGCCCATCTTCATCCGACAGTGTGAAGTCGATGATTTCCAAATCCGCTCCCTGTTCCCGAAGTTTTTGTTCGAGTGTTGGGATGGCCTGTTCTTTTTGCTGTTCCAGCGCTTGAATGAGAACCTGGTTAACCTGTTTGGGAGGCAGATGTTTGAGCGCCGTCATTAAAATTTTGGGAGAAAACCCGCCCAGTTGTTTTCCGGCTTCCGGGTGTTCTGCCAGGGCTTTTTCAGCCAACGTTGCAAGCGTCTGGTAATCTGGCTGATCCAGTTCCAAGATGATTTTAATCATGGTAAGCACCTTTCTTTTCATACATTGATTGAAATTATTATAGCAAATCTAATGAATGGATGCAACGAACCAGTTGAAGTCCTTGGTGGCTTTGCTTGGTTTTATTTTTAAGCTTTGATCTGTCGAATTTTGTCGAACTTGAATCTTTCCGGAAAGGGTGATCGCGTTTGGAACAGAAATTGGAACGCATTTTGCTTTTGGTGGTCACCACCGTACTGGCCTTGGTTTTAGCGTTTGCTCCTTTTGAAAAATCTACGGAGGCTTCTTACTATGTTTCCAGGAAAATGTCTTCTGAAACAGAAACGGAAAGTTCGTCGAAGTCCTCCACTAAAATGACCAGTACGTCCAAAAAATCATCCAGTAATCAATCGGGTAACGATACTTCTCTTCCGGATCGAACCGTGGAAGAATGGACCGATGAATCTTTTGATTTGATGGGATTGGAGGATTTAGAGAATCTGTTAGGATCCATGGCTGAATCCAAGGAAGAATCTTCCAAACCGGAATCGCAAACCCCTGGTTTGGAATCACAAACCGAATCGTTTGAAGAATCTACACTGGAATCTCAACCTGAATCCTCCATGGAATCAGAACCGGAAGACCCGGTCGTTGACTATTCGCCGGTTTATGCATTGGCGGAAACGATCGCCACTACGTATGGCGTGTCGGTTTCGTTTGACACGGCAGCCGAATCTGAAGAGGTAGGATTTGATGATGCCGATCTCCCGATGACACTTTTGCAAAATCTTTCGGAGGCGCTCGACGCGCAGGTGTTTGATTTCCTTCAAGCCGCCAGCATTCACGGATATTCCTGCCGCTTTATTTTGGTCAATCAGGAACTCGATCCGGTTTCAGTTTCGATGGAAGATACGGTATGGACGTTTACCATCAGCGCTACCCAATCGAATTTGACCTATGAGCTCGCATATTTGTTTGCGGAATTGTCGGATTATCTGCTGGGAGAAGTGACGGAATTGTCCGTTCTTTATGAGCTGTTTATCGCTTACCATCCGGCCGATTTTGTTTACGGTTCGTATTATCCTGAATATTGTTGGGGAACCGCCATGCCGGAGGACACTTATTTTCTGCGGTACGCCCAGCAGGAATCGGTGATTTGCGACCGTGCAACGCTCTATGCGCTTGAGTGCAGCGCGAACATTTCAGATGAGATGGATACAAGTATTCCGGTGATGCAAAAACTTGAAATTCTTTTATACAGCTGGAATGCTTATTTACTCCCATAATTTTGTTTATTGCTGCAATTCCTTTCGAATACTCGTCTATTTTGGTTCTCACTCCAATATATTATGTCAAGATTATGTTGACCGGGAGGAGTTCCATGAAAGAGTATTCGTTGTACGAACGATCCATTCAACTGGGGGAGTACTTGCTGGAACATCGGGGTACGGTGCGCAGCACGGCGAAGGCGTTCGGTTTGTCGAAATCCACCGTGCATAAAGATTTGAGCCAGCGCTTGCCGCAGGCCAATCGCGCGCTTTCCCGAGAGGTACAGCGGATTTTGGATCAAAATCGGGAGGAACGTCATATTCGCGGCGGATTGGCTACGCGCGAAAAATATCGCCGGCTTTCTGCCGGACTTTCGTCCGATACGGATCATTGACACGAATTTCTGTATGTGTAAACGATGATGGATGAATCGAGAATGAAAAATGGCTGACCTGCATTCTTGCAGATCAGCCATTTCGCTTCTTCAGTGATGTGGTGATTTACAGCGTTTTAGAAATGTTCTGGCGAAAATACCGTTTTTTATAGGGCATCCAAGTGCATTTCGCGGACAAAATGTCGGTAAAGCGAAGCACAAAACCGGCTGCCAATACGGCCAGTACAAAGACGGCGCAAAGAATAGAAAAAATAGTCAGAAAACGTTTCAATGAAATCACCAGCCCTTTCTTTGTTCTTATTATAACAAAGTGCGCGAAAAAATACAAGAAAAAACCTCCCGTGAAAACGGGAGGGCAATCACATTTATTTCATTATTCCGGAATACGGTTAAAAAATCTTTTTGTAAAGGTCGTTTTTTTCCAACACACGCATCAAAATGATGCCCAGTACATAGCAGACAACCAGTTCTCCGATGCCGACACTCAAAGCCATCGCAGCATAGGTCGCCCAGAATGCGCCCCCTTCGCTGAAGAGGATGGTCAATTCCAAGCCGACGATCACCGCATTTGCCAAAACGGGCGGCAGCGGAACCAGCAGATAGCGCACCCATTTGTTGTGGGATTTGCCGATTTGCATGGAAATTGCGGCAGCAATCAGCGTTGCAACAGATCCCACGATCGCATCGATGTAACCGGTGGGATTCATACCGGTGACTGCACCGACCAGGTTTGCAATGCAGCAGCCGATGGTCAAACCGGGAACAGCCAGGGAAGAAAACGCCGGAAGAACCGTCAGCATTTCGCTCACGCGAAACTGCAGCTGACCGTAGGCGATGGGTGCTACAACCAGCGTCAAAACCGCATAGATTGCTGCGATCATCGCTACTTTTACGAGTTTGTTGGTGGACCAATTTTTCATGATAATAAGCCTTCTTTCGTGTTTTATTTCAAGTCAGGTGATTGCGACTGACCGTGCCTTTTGCAGACACCAGATTTTAAAATAACATAATTCGACCAAAATGTCCAGCTTTTTTTCCAAAAAATGAAAATCTTTTGTAAATTCAAAATTTAATTGGATAGAAATGCTTGCAAGCTTTTCCAAACTGTATTATACTAATGTAGTTAAAGTCTGCTTCGTTGGACTAATTGACAGGAAAGAGAGGATGCCAACCGATTTCGGTTTGGCTGATTGCATGGGTTTATTTGAAAAACTGTTTGGAACCTATTCCGAACGTGAACTGAAACATGTTTATCCCTTGGCAGATGAAGTTCTCGCGCTGGAAGAAAAATATGCAAAAATGAGCGATAGCACGCTGCGTGAACAGACCGATCTGTTGAAAAAACGCTTGGCGAATGCGGAGACGCTCGACGATATTTTGCCGGATGCTTTTGCGGTTTGCCGTGAAGCTGCTTGGCGTGTGTTGGGACTGAAACATTTTCGCGTGCAGATCATCGGCGGGATTATTTTGCACCAGGGCCGCATTGCGGAGATGCGTACCGGTGAAGGGAAAACGCTGATGGCGACGCTCGCGGCGTATTTGAATGCACTCACCGGGAAGGGTGTGCACATCGTTACCGTCAACGATTATTTGGCAAAGCGTGACTCCGAATGGATGGGAAAGGTCTATCGTTACCTTGGTCTTTCGGTAGGGCTTGTGATCCACGGGATGACGAACGTGGAAAAACAGGCGGCTTACAATGCGGATATTACTTACGGGACCAACAACGAATTTGGTTTTGATTACCTGCGTGACAACATGGTCACCTACAAAAAACAGCGCGTGCAGCGCCCGTTCAACTTTGCAATCGTGGACGAAGTGGACTCGATTTTGATCGACGAAGCCCGTACGCCGCTCATCATTTCCGGACACGGCGACAATTCGACGGAACTTTATACCATCGTCGATGCGTTTGCCAAACAGCTGAAAGCTTATCGCGTCGTGGAAGTGGACAAGAAAGAAGAACAAGACGACATCGACGGGGATTACATCGTCGATGAAAAGGGCAAAACAGCAACCCTGACGCCGCGCGGTGTCAAAAAAGCGGAAGAATTCTTCAAGATTGAAAACCTGATGGCGGCGGACAACATCAACCTGCTGCATCACATCAATCAGGCGATCAAAGCGCACGGCATCATGCAGCGCGACGTCGATTATGTGGTCAAGGACGGCGAAGTACTGATCGTTGATGAATTCACCGGACGCATCATGTTTGGCCGCCGTTACAACGAAGGGCTGCATCAGGCGATTGAAGCGAAAGAAGGCGTGACCGTTGCTCGTGAATCCAAGACGCTCGCGACCATCACCTTCCAGAATTACTTCCGTCTGTATCCGAAACTGTCCGGTATGACCGGTACGGCGCTGACCGAAGAAGCGGAATTCCGCGAAATCTACGGCCTTGGCGTCATCGAAATTCCGACCAATAAGCCGGTTCAGCGTATTCATTACAACGACAGCATCTATAAGACCGAAAAAGGCAAATTTGAAGCGGTCATCCGTCAGATTGAGGAATGCCATGCCAAAGGACAGCCGGTTCTGGTCGGTACGATTACGATTGATAAATCGGAACTGCTCAGTTCCATGCTCAAAAAACGCGGCATCAAGCACAATGTGCTGAATGCAAAATTCCACGAACAGGAAGCTTATATCGTGGCACAGGCCGGTAAATATGGCGCCGTGACCATTGCAACGAACATGGCTGGCCGTGGGACAGACATTAAGCTTGGCGGTAACGCGGAATTTTTGGCAAAGGATTACCTGCGCAAACAGGGCTTCACCGAAGAACAGATCGTTGAAGCGGATGGCTTTGGCGATACGGAAGATCCGGAAATTCTGGAAGCGCGCCGTGTTTTCAAAGAAAAGAAAGCGCAGTACGATGTGGAAATTGCCAAGGAAGAAGAAAAGGTAAAAGAAGCGGGCGGTCTTTATATCATCGGTACCGAACGCCATGAATCCCGCCGTATTGATAACCAGCTGCGCGGTCGTTCCGGCCGTCAGGGGGACCCCGGTGCATCCCGGTTCTTTATTTCGCTGGAAGACGATTTGATGCGTCTGTTTGGCGGCGACCGGGTGCAGAGCCTGATGAATGTGCTCAACATCGAAGAAGATCAGCCGATTGAAACCAAAGTGCTGACCAATACCATTGAAAGCGCGCAGCGCAAAGTGGAATCCAGAAACTTTGAAATTCGTAAGAGCGTGCTTCAGTACGACGATGTGCTCAATAAACAGCGTGAAATCATCTATAAACAGCGCAACATTGTGCTGGACGACGGCGATATCCATGAATACATTCTGAAGATGATCGACGAAATGATTCGTTCGACGGTGCGCAACTATTGTCCGGAAGATGATATCACCGACAACTGGAATACCGAAGGTCTGCGCGATGTCTTCCTCAACTTCCTGACGACGGAAAACGATTTCCATTATAAGGATGCGGAAGAAAAGGCGGAACAGTCGGTGGAATCCATCGTGAAGCTTTTGCGCAGCCGTGCACAGAAACTCTACGATTATCGGGAAAGCATTGTGGGTACGGAACGCATGCGTGAGCTCGAACGCGTGGTGCTTTTGAAGACGGTGGACCGTTACTGGATGGAACACATCGACAACATGACCGAATTCAAACGCGGCATTCATCTGCGCGCATATGCTCAGAAGAACCCGGTCACCGAATATCAGATCGAAGGGTTCCAGATGTTTGACGAAATGATCGATACGATCCGCGACGAAACCGTTCGCCTGCTGCTGACGATGCGCATTCAGATGACCACGAAGATTCAGCGCGAACAGGTGGCGAAACCCACCGGGGAAAGCCACGGTGAGGAAGAACCGCAGAAAAAACGCCGCGTGCCGATTCGCGTGGTGAAAACGGGGCGCAATGATCCCTATCCGTGCGGAAGCGGCAAAAAGTATAAAAACTGCTGCGGTGCACAGGACAAAAATACGAATTCTTAAATAAGCTGAGAAAATTCCCGCACATCGTACGGGAATTTTCTTTATGTGTTTGGATGATAAGACTTGGGGGAAAATCTATGAGAACTCATCCGTTGCAGCTTCTGGTGATTGACGGTCAGGGCGGAAAAATGGGCGGACAGTTGGTGTCAGCTCTCAAAAAAGCATTGCCCAAGGCCAAGTGTACCGCCATCGGCACCAACGCGGTTGCCACACAGACCATGAAAAAGGCGGGGGCGGACGATGCCGCAACCGGTGAAAATGCGCTGTTGGTGGCCTGCCGGAAAGCGGATATCATTGTCGGTCCCATTGGGATTGTGATTGCCGATGCGTTGATCGGTGAAATGTCGCCTGCGATGGCGGCCGCAGTGGGTCAGAACGATGCCGTGCGCATTTTGATTCCGGTCAATCGCTGCGACAATTTGGTGGCGGGTGTTTCCGACTGCTCGACCGGAGCACTGCTGCAAAGCGCGGTTTCCATGGTACTGGATGTAGCGCAAACTTTTGGTGAATGATTTTTGAAAAAGCCCGCGTAAGCGGGCTTTTTTCGTACACGGAAAAATATCCGAACATCAGAAAACGACAGACACACAAAATGTAACCGGTTTTGTGAAGGATGTTTGAAACAAACAAAGAA
>CALXIC010000128.1 GCA_944388265.1 uncultured Clostridia bacterium
CTCACAATCTTCGGGGGTAATTTTATAACGTTCTTCCAGTGATGCGGGATATTCTTTGCGCAAATAACCCAAAAGCCGCATGGCCAGAAGTTCAATATCCACGACGTCGTCTTTGACGGCACCGGTAAACGCCAGCCGTTCGCCGACCTTGGGGTCTTCAAATTTCGGCCACAGCACGCCCGGCATATCCAGCAGCTCCAAGTCGCTGCTGATATTGACCCACTGTTTTTCCCGGGTAACGCCCGGACGGTCTTCCACCTTGGCGCGTTTCGACCCCGCCATTTTATTGATAAAGGACGATTTCCCAACATTCGGAATGCCCACCACCATCACGCGCAGCGCACGGCCGGTCATGCCGCGGCTGTTACGGCGCTCGATGAGGGGGGCGAGTTCTTCACGAAGAGCGGGCAGGAATTTTTGCAAGTTCCGTCCGGAACGGCAGTCACAGGCGAACGCCGTGACGCCTTTGCGGCGGTAATACTGAATCCAGCGGTCCGTTGCCTGCGGATCGGCGGCATCCATTTTATTGAGCAAAATCATGCGCGGTTTTTTCCCCAGCCACTGATCCAGTTCGGGATTGCGGCTCGACGCCGGAACACGCGCATCGGTAATCTCCAGCACCAGATCCACCAGCTTCAGATTGGCCGCCATCATACGGCGGGTCTTGGTCATATGGCCGGGAAACCATTGAATCGAAGGGATCTCAGACATCTTTCTTCCTCCTACCTGATTGTATATGGACAAAAAGCAAAAAGGACAGCGTCCATTGACACCGTCCTTTCACTGCCTTTTGATTTAGCGAATCTTTTCTTTGACCTTCGCTGCTTTACCAACGCGGTCACGCAGGTAATAAAGTTTGCTTCTGCGAACTCTACCGCTGCGAACGATTTCCACTTTTTCAACGTTCGGCGAATGTACCGGGAACACTCTTTCGATGCCGCAGCCAAAAGCCACACGGCGAACGGTGAAGGTTTCGTTTACGCCACCATGTTTTTTCGCAATGATGGTGCCTTCGAAGATCTGAATTCTGGATTTTTCACCTTCCTGAATTCTGCAGTGAACCTTAACGGTATCACCAATGTTGAGTTCCGGCAATTCTTTTTTCATGCTGGATTCGCTGATGAGTTTCAATGCGTCCATAATTTCCTCCTGAGTTTTCAGACATTCTTACCGTCTTCGCGGCATAGGACTGCCCGCTTTAATTTACAGAGAATCTCTGTACCTTAATCCCCACTTTAAGCCACGCTTAAAGCGGCACACTAAATGCCTATATAGCATAACACAACGCTCCGCAAAAATCAAGCGATTTTTTCCATTTCACTGAACTTTGGCGGACTGCTGGATGAAACACCCAAACCATTGGGCTTTTTGGTCATCTTTACTGTTTTGCGTTGTTGGGCGCCTGCGGTTTTGCAGAAGCGTCGTTTTGCGGCATCGCGCGGAGGGCTGCTTTTGCCGTGCGCAGCTGATTGATGGAATCCACCAAACCCTGTTCCGCCGCTTTCAGGGTACGGTCCGCATATTCGTTGGCGGCACTTTTCAGTTCCTTGGACTGATTCATCGCCAGCATCATCATTTCTTTTGCCTGTTCTTTCACCTGACGGGTGATGGCATCTTCGTCCACCATACGGCGCGCACGGTCTTCCGCCGCTTTGACGATCGACGACGCTTTTTCATTCGCGTCCGCCAGCATGCGCTGACGTTCACTCAGCGTTTGTTTTGCAGATTCCAGTTCGATCGGCAGATTTTCACGAATATCGGTAATCAGTTCACGAAGACGTTCGGTTTCAATCAGGCATTTGCCGCCCGAAAGCGGAACGGTCGGTGCACTGTCAAGCATTTCTTCCATAACTTCCAAAATTTCTTTGACTTCCATCAATAATTCCTCCTTAATCCTATCCGCAGTTATTTCAAACGAGACTGAATCGCTTCCAGAGCCGGTTTCGGAACAAAATCGGCAATGTCCCCTTCAAATGCAGCCACCTGTTTTACAATACTGGAACTTAAAAACATATTTTCCGGCGAGGTCGTCAAAAATACGGTATCCGCTTCCGGATACAGTTTTTTATTGACCAGCGCCTGCTGGAATTCATACTCAAAATCCGATACCGCGCGCAGCCCCTTGACAATGGCACAAGCGCCCAGACGGCGCACGTCATCCACCAAAAGCCCGCGGGCAATCTCAACCTCGACATTTTCCAAATCGGACACACAAAGTCGGATCATTTCGCAGCGTTCCTCGATGGAAAATGCATAATGTTTATTGGGATTTACCGCGGCAAGCACGACCACCTGGTCAAACAATCCGGCCGCACGGCGAATGATATCCAAATGCCCATTGGTAATCGGATCAAAACTTCCGGGACAAACTGCTATACTCACGCGTTGTCCTCCTTCGGTTTGCGAAGATATTTCGATAACATCAGTTTACCGTATCGATACTGTTTTTTCAAGTAAAAATCCGAAAATTCTTCCGGAACCTCTTCCCCGCGTTCATGTTCACAGAAAATGATGCCGTCGGGAGTCATTTTCTTCGCAACCAGCGGCAAAAATTCCGGCAGCAGCCCCTGATGATAGGGCGGATCCAAAAAGGCAATGTCAAATGTTTCTGCCGTAGATGCCAAAAAGAGCTTGGCATCGGTCAGAAGCACCTTGGCTTTCGGAGAAAATCCGGTAGCCTTTAAATTGTCGCAGATTACGGAAACCGCCCGTTTGCTTTCGTCCGTAAACATCGCAAACGACGCGCCGCGGCTGAGCGCTTCAATCCCAATCTGGCCCGATCCGGCAAACAAATCGAGAAAGCGTGCGCCCGGCAGATCAAACTGCAGCGCGGAAAACAACCCTTCCTTGACACGGTCCGTGGTCGGACGGATGACTTCCGTCCCTTCTAATGTTTTCAGCTTGCGCCCACGCGCTTCGCCGGTAATCACTCTCATAAATTTTCCTCCTATTAAGCGGGAGCATTGGACTCAGCGGCGGACGTTTCGCCTCACGGGTATCGGTTGAAAACGATGCACACTCATCACCATCCCGATTCCGGCAAAGCACACGCACATTGAAGTGCCGCCGGCACTCACAAAGGGAAGGGTGATGCCGACCACCGGAATCAAACAGAGCACCATGCCCAAATTGATGACCGTCTGCGAAAAAATCATCGCAAACACCCCGATGCAAAGCGAGCGTCCGAGGGGATCCCTGGCCTGTGCGGCAACCGACAAAATCCAAATCAGCAGGATCGTCAGCAGGACAATCACCGCTGCACAGCACACATAACCAAACCGCTGTCCAATATAACTGAATACAAAATCGTTGTAGCATTCCGGCACCGAAACATAGGACTCTTTGGAAGAGCCAATACCGGTCCATCCGCCCCGCTGAAGCGCCATAATCCCGCGGTACTGCTGAAATCCGGCGCCCAGCGAAT
>CALXIC010000129.1 GCA_944388265.1 uncultured Clostridia bacterium
TATATCAAATAT
Organism: uncultured Clostridia bacterium; assembly: GCA_944388265.1. Classification (GTDB taxonomy): domain Bacteria; phylum Bacillota; class Clostridia; order Oscillospirales; family Ruminococcaceae; genus CALXIC01. The sequence continues at coordinate 13 of CALXIC010000129.1, forward strand.
ATTCAATTTTCTTTTACCTGTAAACTATTTTGCAAATGGGCAATCCCAATAAGGGACTGCCCATTTATTCCGTTTATTATGCGATTTTTACGCCTCTGCACATTTTCCTACATCAAATGGTGTAAATCTGGTGTAAATATGCAATTTGGCTGAAATTCCAACAATAAAGTACATCCCGTTTTAATACAGTTTTGCACCTGCTGGAATACGGTCATCCACCATCAGAAGGTTAAGACCTTCTCTGCCGTTTTCTTCGTGTACTGCCGAGATCAACATACCACAGGAGTCAATGCCCATCATCGGACGAGGTGGCAGATTTACGATTGCGATACAAGTCTTTCCGACCAGATCTTCCGGCTCGTAATACTCGTGGATACCGCTTAAAATCACTCTATCTGTACCTGTACCGTCATCTAAAACGAATTTGAGGAGCTTTTTACTCTTCGGTACAGCTTCACATTCTTTTACCTTTACAGCTCTGAAATCGGATTTTGAGAATGTTTCAAAATCTACGAATTCCTCGAACAGCGGCTCGATTTTCACATTGGAAAAATCAATTTTCTCCGGCTCTGCTTTTGGTGCTTCAGGAGCTTTTGCAGCTTCAGAACTTACACCATTTTCTTTCTTTACACCATCTAAAGGTTTCATTGTCGGGAAGAGCAGCACATCACGAATGGCCGCAGAATCGGTGAGCAGCATGCACATACGGTCGATGCCAAACCCGATCCCACCCGTGGGCGGCATGCCGATTTCCAACGCATAGAGGAAATCTTCATCGGTGTGGTTGGCTTCTTCATCGCCCTGTGCGAGCAGTTCTTCCTGCGCACGGAAACGTTCCCGCTGATCGATGGGGTCGTTCAGCTCGGAATAAGCATTCGCCATTTCCCAGCCGTTCATGAAGAACTCAAAACGTTCCACGTAATCCGGATTTTCCGGTTTGCGCTTGGTGAGCGGAGAAATTTCCACCGGATGATCCATGACGAAGGTCGGCTGTACCAGATGTTCTTCTACATATTCTTCGAAGAAGAGGTTCAAGATGTCGCCCTTCTTGTGACGCGCTTCATACGCAATGCCCTTTTCATCGGCAAGTGCTTTCGCTTCTTCGGTGGTATGGATGGTATTGAAATCAATACCCGCATATTTTTTCACCGCATCCACCATGGTGATGCGTTCAAACGGTTTGCCCAAATCCATTTCGATACCGTTGTAGCTGATTTTGGTGGTGCCAAGCACCGTCTGCGCCACATAACGGTAGAGATTTTCGGTCAAATCCATCATGCCGTGATAATCGGTATACGCCTGATAAAGTTCCATCAGCGTGAATTCCGGATTATGACGGGTGTCCAAACCTTCGTTGCGGAACACGCGGCCAATTTCATAGACACGTTCCATGCCGCCGACGATGAGGCGTTTGAGGTAGAGTTCCAGCGAGATACGAAGTTTCAAATCTTCGTTCAGCGCATTGAAATGGGTTTCAAACGGACGAGCCGAAGCACCGCCGGCGTTCGAAACGAGCATCGGGGTTTCCACTTCGAGGAATCCTTCCCCGCTCAAATACTGACGGATCGCCGCCAAAATCTTCGAACGTTTGATGAAGGTATCCTTCACTTCGTCGTTCATGATCAAGTCCACATAGCGCTGACGGTAACGCATATCGGTGTCGGTCAGGCCGTGGAATTTTTCCGGCAGCACCTGCAAGCTCTTGGAGAGCAGCGTCACTTCCGATGCATGGATGGAGATTTCACCGGTTTTGGTTTTGAACACTTCGCCCTTCAAACCGATGATATCGCCAATGTCGAGCTTTTTAAAGGCTTTATAGGATTCTTCGCCGATGCTGTCGCGCGCCACATAGGACTGAATGCGTCCCTGCAAATCCTGCACATTGCAAAACGACGCTTTGCCCATCACGCGTTTGGACATCATACGCCCGGCAATCGAAACGGTTTTCCCTTCCAGTTCTTCAAAGTGATCTTTCACTTCCTGGCTGTGATGGGTCACGTCATATTTCATAATCTGGAACGGATCTTTGCCTTCAGCCTGCAGTGCCTGAAGTTTTTCCAGGCGGATGCGGGATTGTTCGTTGTAATCCGGTTCCATTTTGTTCATCTGCTTTGCTTCGCTCATGTCGCCGCTCCTTATTTGCTGATTTCCAAAATCTCGTATGCAATCACGCCGTTCGGGGCTTCTGCTTCCACGACTTCGCCCACTTTATGCCCAATCAGCGCTTTGCCGACCGGCGATTCGTCCGAGATGCGTTTTTTCATCGGGTCCGATTCGGTCGAACCAACGATTTTATAGGTGTCTTCGCGGTTGTTTTTCGTGCAGAGCACTCGCACCGTACTGCCAACACCAACCGTATCGGAAGAAAGTTCGCTTTCATCCACGACGACGACATGTTTGAGCACCGTCTGGAGCTGCTGGATGCGCGCTTCCACCATTGCCTGTTCGTTTTTCGCTTCATCGTATTCGCTGTTTTCGGAAAGGTCGCCGAAACCACGCGCCGTTTTAATTTTATCGGAAACTTCTTTTCGTTTTACAGTAATCAGGTAATCCAGTTCGTTCTGGAGATTTTCCAAACCTTCTTTGGTCAGTTTCATTTCTTTCATAGCCATGGACGTTTCCCCCTGTTATGATTCAATCTTCTCGGCAACTGCCTAACATTATAATTATAAAAACTCTCTCATTTCTTGTCAAGACAAATCCCGGCATTTTGGAAAAAACCCGCAAAACGCCCTTGTTTGCGGCATTTCTTCCGCATTTCCTGTCCAATTTGTCAAGCGTTTCCAAGCGCAGTTACTCACTCTTCCGATGCCGCAAGCTCCTCGAGTGCGCGCTGCAATACCAGGTCTTTTTCCGGATCGCCCAAAGTCTCCGCCGTGGGTGTCCATTCCACCGAAATGTCGGAGGTGAGGCCCTTGCCGTTAAAATTTTCGCCGCTGGGCGGATTGAAATAAGCCGTTGTAAATTTGATGCCGGTATCATCGGAAAGCGTATAGGTCGTCTGCATCACGCCCTTGCCGTAGGTTTTGCTGCCGATCAAAATCGCTTTATCATAATCCCGCAAAGCCGCCGCGAAAAGCTCCGATGCACTGGCGGTATAGGCATCGGTGAGCACCACCATTGGCAGATCGACACACGCCGCATCGGAAACGGCCATCACCGTCTCGGTCTGATCCTTGGTCACTTTGGTCGCCAGCGTCCCTTCCGGCAGCAGTTCATCGAGCATATCAAACGCGGCGTTCAAGAGTCCGCCGGTATTCGAACGCAGATCAAAAATCAGCGCCTCAGCGCCGTTCTCCTGCGCTTCCTGCAGGCTGGCAGAGAATTCTTCTGCCGTCCGTTCATTGAAGGTGGTGATGCGCAAATATGCGGTATTGTCGATCATTTCCAGCCGAACGCTTGGAACCACAACATCAGCACGGGTCAGCGTTTTTTCAAACGTCTCTTCTCCGCGCAAAATGGTCAGTGTCACGTTGGTGCCGCTTTCCCCGCTCACCAACGCCAGCGATTCATCCGCCGTCAGCGCATCAAACGACGTACCGTCCGCGGCGATGACCCAGTCGCCGGACTGCAATCCGGCTTCTTCTGCGGGCGAATCTTCATACACTTCCGAAATCAAAAGCCGGCCGTTATCCTCGCTGCGATACACCGCAACGCCGATGCCCACCATATTGCCCTGCTGCTGCTCCAAGCGATCCTGATACGATTCTTCATCAAAATAGGCCGCATACGGATCTTCCAGAGACTGCACCATGCCGTCAATCGCCGCATCTCCCAACGCGTCGGCAGAAGTCTCCTCGAGATAACAATCCTCCACCAGCGTATAGGATTCATGCAGTTTCCAAAGGAATTGCACCTCTTCCCAATGAAGCGCCGCCGTCACACCCACAGCCGCCGCAATCACGCCCAAGATTGCCCACGGCAATATCCGAAAGCCTTTGGATCTTTGTTCTTTTCGCTGCACCAGCGTTCCCCCTTTTTCCTGAAAAAACATCACCATTCCCCAAAGGGAATGGTGATGTCTTTCTCATAGTATGCAGATTACACCGGGATGTAATTCAGCGGATTGACCGTCGACGAGCCGTTGCGGATCTCGAAATGGAGATGCGGGCCGGTCGAGTTGCCGGTACTGCCGACATAGGCAATGGTCTGTCCCTGCGAAACAGACTGGCCGTAGCTAACTGCCAAGCTGCTGCAGTGCGCATAAAGCGAATACATTCCGTCGCCGTGGTTGATCATGACACAGTAACCATATCCGCCATTCCAGCCAGCGAGCACAACCGTGCCGCCTCTGGTTGCATAGATGGAAGTGCCCGAAGCTGCTGCAAAGTCAACCCCAGCATGCGTGTGGGTGGTATGCCAAGCATCGCTTACGCCATAATAGGTCGAAATATAGCTGTAGCTTGCCAGCGGGAACGCCCATCCGGACGAAGAGGTCGAGCCAGAAGACGAACCACTGCCCGACGAACCGTCGCTCGAAGAGCTGCCGTCCGACGAACCATTGTCTGTCGAGCCGCCGGAAGAACCACTGTTCTGGCTGTTCTGAATGGCTTGTTCAATCACTGCTTCCGCAGCGGCAATGTCCGCTTCAATCTGTGCGATATCGGCTTCGGCATCGCTCTTATCAGAATTCAAAGATTCCACCAGGGCTTCACTTTCTGCCTGCAAAGAATCAAGCTCGTCCGCTTTGGACTGCTGTTCGCTTTGCAGCGTTTCCAGTTCCGCCTTTTTATCTTCCTGTTCTGCCTTAACGTCCTCTACTTCCGATTTCTTGGATTCTACTTCTTCCTTGCTGTCTTCCAGGTCGGTTTTGTAGGTTTCCAATTCGTCTTCCAGAGCCTGAAGCTCTGCTTTGCATTCTTCCAGTTCATCCATCAGCGCCTGGTCGTTATCGGAAATATTCTCCAAAGCCTGAGCCTGGGAGAGATAATCCGAAAAACTATCGGCACCCAAAATCACATTCAAAATGCTCAGTGAACCCGAAGACATGTACATGGCAGACAAACGGTCTTTGAACTTTTGGTCCGCTTCCTCCAGTTCTGCCTGTTTCTGTGCGATCTCTTCCTGTTTCACTTCAATCTCTTCGTTGGTGTCTTCGATCTCGTCATTGAGTTCATCGATTTGATCGTTGAGCTCGCTGATCTGGCTTTCGAGATCTTCGATGTCCGTATTTACGTCACCAATTTGATCGTCGTACAACTCGATTTGTTCCCGCACATTAGACATTTCCTGAAGATAAGCTTCCTGTTTGGCTTCTTCGTCCTCGATGTCACTATCAATGCCGCTGATCTTATCCTGAAGATCTTGCTGTTGTTTTTCCAAATCGGCAATTTCTTCCTGTTTATCCGAAATAGTGCTTGCAAAAGCAACAGCAGGCATCGATCCCATTACCAGCAAAGCGGCAATGACCGTTGCTGTCATTTTCTGCAGCAAGCGAAATTTACTCTGCATGGGCATCTCCTCCTTTACGAACAGAAAAACTCTTAAACTTTGATGTGGGAACGAATGCTGATTGTACTGCCGATTACCCCAATCAGTACACTGGAAGCCAGGAAGAAAATTCCCATTTCCAACGCAATCTGAGAATAAGGAATCAGCGATTGGATCGCAGACCCAAGCCATCCGGTCTGCTGTCCCAACAATTTATTCATCACCGCCGTATAGCCCAGCGTAATCAGGCCATAAGCAATGACTGCGGAAATTAAGCCAAGGCAAATCCCTTCCACCACAAACGGGAAGCGGATAAAGCTCTTGGTTGCGCCGACATAGCTCATGATGTTGAGCTCTTTGCGGCGGCTGAAAATCGACGCGCGAATGGTATTGGTGATGATCACCAGCGAAACAATCGCCAGCGCCGCTACCAGCGACCACCCTGCCACGTTGACAATATGACGAATCTGCGTCAGCGTTTTTGCCACACTATTTGCCGCAGACACCGTCTCAATTCCTTCCAATCCAGAAACCTGTTCAATGGTATCGGAAAGTTTGGTTAAATCTTTGACACGAATGGTAAAGGAATCGTTGAGCGGGTTTTCTTCCCCCTCGTAATCATCCAAAAGTTCTGCCTGATCGCCCAGCTGATCCTTCATGGATTCAATGCCTTCGTCTTTGGAGACAAACGAAACATCTTCTACATTCGAAATCGACTGGATCTGTGACTGCAGGTTGGCGCAAAAACCATCCCAGTCAAACTGTTCTTTGGCAAGCGCAAGTTCGTCCACGGTCACAGTAGATCCTTCTTTTGCCGGTTCGCTTCCAGCAGATTCTTCCTCGGTTTGAGAAGTGGTTTCGCTGGCTGTTTTTTCGGTATCTTTTTGATCTTTTTTGGCCGTATCCGATTCCTCCGCTTCCGAAGCGGATTCTTCTTCCGTCACCGATTCCGTCGGTTCTTCTGCCGCAGATTCTTCCGGAAGCGCCGATTCGTCCAGCACCAGCAGCCCATTTTCCAGCTGCTGAATCAGATAATCGTCTTCTTTTACCACGAATGCTTTAAATTCGTTTTCCGATTCGACGTATTCCACCACGCGATTGAGGTTTGCGGTCAACAGCATCGCAATCCCTACAATCAGCAGGCAGGCAGTCAGGACACTGACCGAGGCCAGCGTCATCATGCGGTTGCGCCACAAGTTTTTCAACCCCTGACGCGTCAAATATCCAAAACTACTAACCCTCATCGTGCCCTCCGATCTGGCCGTCAAACACGATGCGGCCCTGTTCAATGCTGATCGTCCGTCCGCCAAAATAACGCACAATTTCATGTTCATGCGTTACCATCACGACCGTCGTTCCGCATTCATTGATTTTTTTCAAAAGAGTCACGATTTCATAGGAAAGTTCCGGGTCCACGTTGCCGGTCGGTTCGTCCGCGATGATCATCGGCGGGTCGTTGACCAATGCGCGCGCCAAAGCAACCCGCTGCTGCTCCCCACCGGAAAGCTCGTGCGGATACCGTTTGGCTTTTTCCTGGAGTCCCATCAAATCAAGGATATAAGGAACCCGCTGTTTGATGTACTTTGCACTGGCATCCGTCACACGCAGCGCAAACGCCACGTTGTCGAACACCGTCATATTTGGAATCAAGCGGAAATCCTGAAATACCACCCCAAGCGTGCGGCGAAATTTCGGGATTGCCCGTTTTTTGATTCGTTTGAGATCGTATCCGTTGACCTTCACCGTACCGCTGGTAGGAATACGTTCCCGCAGCAAAAGTTTGATGATCGAACTTTTGCCAGCACCGGACGGGCCAACGACAAATACAAACTCACCCGGATCAACTTTGAGATTCAAATGGTCTACTGCTGTTGTTTCATTATCGTACTTTAACGAAACATCCACCAATTCAATCATTAGAGTTGCTCCTCCGTTCACACGCGAAGCACGGTCTCCTGATTAAAGTTTATTCGGATTGGAATTCAGGTACTTTTTGACCATCAGAGCGATTTTGAAAATAATGGCATGATCAAATTCGCGCAGATCGAGACCGGTCAGCTTCTTGATTTTTTCCAGACGGTACACCAGCGTATTGCGGTGCACAAACAGTTTTCTGGACGTTTCCGAAACATTCAGATTGTTTTCGAAAAACTTACGAATCGTAAAGAGCGTTTCATGATCCAGCGAATCAATGGAACCTTGTTTGAACACTTCGTTCAGGAAGGTTTCGCAAAGCGTGGTCGGCAGCTGATAAATCAAGCGCGCAATGCCGAGATTATCATAGGAGACAATCGATTCTTCGGTGTCAAACACCTTGCCCACTTCCAAAGCAGTCTGTGCTTCTTTGAAGGAACGGGACAGATCCTTGATGCCGACAACCGTCGTGCCGATGCCAACGATAACGCGGGTGTAGAATTCGCTGCTGAGCGTATCGACAATCGAACGCGCCAGCTTTTCGATATCTTTCGAGCCAACGCCTGGTTTGATTTCCTTGACCAGCACGATGTCGCTTTCGCTGATGCTGAACACGAAATCTTTCTGCTTGTCCGGGAACAAATTCTGCACCACATCGTAAGCCGATACATCATTCACCGAAACCACACGGATGAGCAGCGCGACACGGCTGACATCGGTATTGAAATGTAGTTCTCTGGTTTTGATGTAAATATCGCCCGGCAGGATGTTGTCCAATACCACGTTCTTTACAAAATTGTTGCGGTCATACTTTTCGTCATAATACTGTTTGATGCTCGACAGTGTGATCGCCAAAATCTGTGCATACTTGGAAGCCACCTCGTCGGTTCCTTCCACAAAGACCGCATAATCCGGTTTGATGTGCGGACCAAACGGTTTATAAGTATACCCATCACGAATAAAAATATCGTGCGAATCCGAAAGATCCAACGCGATAAATTCGTTCGCCATACCAATTTTGGAAAGTTCGCTGCAGGAAATGATGGTCGCTGTTTCATCCACGACACCGATCATTCGGTTGATGACATCTTTCATCTGATGCATGACGCTTTGGAACAATCTGTTGGACATATGAAACTCTCCTTTGTGCAATTTCGATTTTCGAAATGTATATAATCATCCTTATATACATTTTAACCAAAAACCGAAACAATTTCAAGGTATTTTCAAAAAAAGAAGACTTTTTTCGAAAAATTGTCCGAACAAGTTTTCCAGTCTCACGACGAATCACATCAAAATGACCATCATATCCCCTGGATCGCTCAATACATTACAGATTGTAACACAAAGTTACAAGACATTTGTTAACGATTTATGAACAAAGAGGTAAACTCTTAAGAAATAGCAAAAATTCCCAACGCTTGGAATAAAAAAAGGGAACACAGCATATGCTGTATTCCCCAAAACACCCAATGGATCAAAACCAATTAGTTGGTCATGGTCTTTTCGGTTTCTTTATCGAAGATGTGGATTGCTTCCGGTTCGATTGCAACTTTGATGTTGTCGCCCGGTTTAGCAACGGAGCGAGCCGAAACACGAGCGGTCAGCGGCAGGCCCTGGAGGGTCAGGTACAGGTAGGTTTCAGCACCAAGAGCTTCGGTAACTTCAACGCCGCAGTCGAACACGCCGGTGGTAGCAGCTGCGAGGATTTCCGGTTCGTCATGGATTGCTTCCGGACGGACACCCATGATGACTTCTTTGCCAACGCCAGCTTTCACAGAAGCGTTGAGTTTGGATTCCGGCAGAACCACGTAGTACGGATTATCCGAGCCAACTTCGAGAGCAATTTTGCCGTCTTTTTCGACGATCTTCGCATCGATGAAGTTCATCTGCGGAGAACCAATGAAGCCAGCAACGAACACGTTGCACGGTTTGGTGTACAGAGCCTGCGGAGTATCAACCTGCTGAATGAAACCGTCTTTCATAACCACGATGCGGTCGCCCATGGTCATAGCTTCGGTCTGGTCATGGGTAACGTAAATGAAGGTGGTGCCCAGTTTCAGATGGAGTTTGGAAAGTTCGGTACGCATCTGTGCACGCAGTTTAGCGTCCAAGTTGGAGAGCGGTTCGTCGAGGAGGAATACCTGCGGTTCACGAACGATTGCACGGCCCAGAGCAACACGCTGTCTCTGACCACCGGACAGAGCCTTCGGTTTACGGTCGAGCAAGTGCGAGATGTCGAGGATACGAGCAGCTTCTTCAACGCGGGTTTTGATTTCAGCTTTCGGAACTTTTCTCAGTTTCAGACCAAATGCCATGTTTTCGAACACGGTCATATGCGGATACAGAGCGTAGTTCTGGAACACCATCGCGATGTCACGATCCTTCGGAGCTACGTCGTTTACCAGACGGTCGCCGATGTAAAGTTCGCCTTCGGAAATTTCTTCCAAACCAGCGATCATACGAAGAGTTGTGGATTTACCACAGCCAGACGGACCTACGAGAACGATAAATTCTTTATCTTCGATCTCGAGGTTGAAGTCCGAAACTGCCACAACGTTGCCAGCATATTTTTTGTAAATGCCTTTCAGGGATAAGCTTGCCATAATGTGGACCTCCTAAAATTGAATGCTTCAGTTTGAATATTATTCACAACTGAACCTTAATGTACTAATACTATACCAAATTCGAACACGTAAAAACAATGGCTAATTCCCCAAACTTTTAAAATTTTCTTTAGATAATCCGACAAAACACTCTAAATAATACTCGTTAACCGGTTACCTGTGAATTTATTCTCCCAAAATTTGGACGAGTTCTTTGTGCAAAATTTCTCTCATCGCTCCCGGCGCCAAATTGGGATCGAGCGGCAGTCCGCCGAGTTTTACACGGTGGAGCGCCAAAACCTTGCCCCCCGATGCGGCAACCATCCGCTTGATCTGGTGGTATTTTCCTTCGTGCAAGGTAATTTCTACCAGCGGTTGATCGCTGTCTTCCAAAATCTTCAGTTCTGCGGGCAGACAGACAAACCCATCTTTGAGCACCACCCCTTCGGCAAACTGCCGAATCTGCGTCTCAGTAAAGCGCACATTGATGCGCGCCTGATACACCTTCGGCACATGGCTTTTGGGCGCCAGCATCCGATGGGCAAAGTCTCCGTCGTCCGTGATCAGCACAAAGCCTGTTGTATCTTTATCCAATCTGCCGGCCGGAAAAAGGCCGGGACGGAACAACTCCGGCGGAACCAGATCCAGCACGGTGGGACAGTCGCGGTCGGTCGTCGCGCTGACCACGCCCTGCGGTTTATTGAGCATCAGATACAGATGTTCCCGATATTCCACCCGTTTGCCACGCAGCAAAATCTCGTCTGTCTGGGGATCAATTTTCTGATCGAGTTTGTGCGCCGGTTCGCCGTTGACGTAAATCGCTTTCGCATCCATCAGCTTTTTCACTTCCCGGCGGGTTGCAATCCCCTGAGAAGAAAAGAATTTATCGAGCCGCATAATTGCCATTCGTGTTCCTCCGTTTCCCATGTGCCGCTTCCAATTCAAGCAGCTGCCGCTTCATTTCGATGCCGCCCGCATACCCTGTCAGGCGATGTCCCGCTCCCACGACCCGGTGGCAGGGTATCACAATCCAAAGAGGGTTTTGATGGCATGCCTGTCCCACGGCACGCGCCGCTTTCGCACGCCCGATCCGGCGTGCGAGTTCGCCGTAAGTCGCCGTCTCACCATAAGGAATCTGCTGCAAGGCGCGCCAGACCTC
>CALXIC010000130.1 GCA_944388265.1 uncultured Clostridia bacterium
GGAAAATCGCTGCACGATTTGGTGAACGAGGGCCTGCACAATAAACTCTACCGCATGCCGATGGATGCGCGCATGAAATTGCAGGAAACCATTGAACGCATCATCAACGACGGCTGCAACGGCTTGATCTGCGTCATTCTATAATAAAAAATATCCGGTGAATGAATTTCACCGGATATTTTTTGTAAAATGTTTGCCCTCTTGTTTTTATAATTTCGATCTGTTATCATGATCAAGTAAAGATATTTCGGCAGTCAAACGATAAGAAGGAGATTGTGTATGGATCAAAAAACATTTTCTGTATTGGAAACATATATGATATCTTGTATGCAGGACAGCGCACACGACAAGGATCATGTATATCGTGTACTTTACGGGGCGCTTGAAATTGCAAAAACGGAACAAAATGTGCAGTATGATGTCTTGATTGCAGCTTGTTTGCTGCACGATATTGGCCGGAAAGAACAAAATGAGGACCCAACTTCCTGTCATGCACAAGTTGGGGCAGAAAAAGCATATAAATATTTGCTCCGTCATGGGTTTTCTGAAGATACCGCAAATCATGTCCGTCAGTGTATTCAGACACATCGATATCGTAAAGGCAATCCGCCCCAAAGTATTGAAGCAAAAATTTTATTCGATGCCGATAAATTGGATGTTACTGGAGCTCTTGGTGTTGCCAGAACACTATTATACAATGGTATGGCTGGGGAACCCATTTATACGCTGTTGCCCGACGGCACCATTGACAACGGAGAAGACAGAAACGAGCCTTCCTTTTTTCAGGAATATCAGTATAAATTAAAGAAAATTTATGAAAAGTTTTATACTGCACAGGGAAAAGAGATGGCAAGAGAACGAAAAGAATCAGCTGAGCAATTTTATCAAGCCTTGTTGGCAGAAAGTAGGTCGTTATACCGTCAAGGAAAAACGGAATTAAGTCAAAGGATTGGTCAATAACAAGGAAATAGCCGCAGCAAGCATTTGCTTGCTGCGGCTATTTGAGATTCATTCAAATTTAGAAAGATTAACCTTCCAGTGCCTGTTTCAAATCGGCAATGATGTCTTCTGCATCTTCCAAACCGACCGACAGACGGATCAGATCGGACGGTACACCGGCTGCAATGAGTTCTTCTTCGTTCATCTGGCGATGGGTGGAAGAAGCCGGATGCAGGATACAGGTGCGGGCATCGGCAACGTGGGTTTCAATCGCGCCCAATTTCAGACGTGCCATAAATGCTTCCGCTGTTGCGCGGCCGCCTTTGACGCCAAAAGAAACGACGCCGCAGGAACCGTTCGGCAGATATTTCTGCGCACGTTCATAATACGGGTTGCCCGGCAGCGAGCAGTAGTTGACCCAGGTGATGTGCGGATCGGATTCGAGGAATTCCGCAACTGCCAGCGCGTTTTCGCAGTGGCGTTTCACACGAACGTGCAGGCTTTCCAGCCCCAGATTCAAGATAAACGCATTTTGCGGTGCCTGAATGGAACCGAGGTCGCGCATCAGCTGTACCGTAGCTTTGGTGATGAATGCGCCTTCCAAGCCGAAACGTTCGGTGTAAGTAACGCCGTGGTAGCTTTCGTCCGGCGTGCAGAGTCCCGGGAATTTGTCCGGATATTTGGTCCAGTCAAATTTGCCCGAATCGACGATGCATCCGCCGACTGCGGCGCCATGTCCGTCCATGTATTTGGTGGTGGAGTGAGTGATGATGTCAGCACCCCATTCAAATGGGCGGCAGTTGATGGGCGTAGCAAACGTGTTGTCCACGATCAGCGGAACACCGTGATCGTGCGCCGCTTTGGCAAAGCGTTCGATGTCCAAAACGGTCAGCGACGGATTGGAGATGGTTTCCCCAAAGACTGCTTTGGTGTTCGGCTGGAATGCCGCTTCCAATTCTTCATCCGAGCAATCGGGAGAGACAAAGGTAAAGGAAATGCCCATGCGCTTCATGGTTACGGCAAACAGATTGTACGATCCGCCGTAAATCTGGGAAGAAGCAACCACATGATCCCCGCAGGAACAGATGTTAAACACGGCGTAGAACGTCGCAGCCTGTCCGGAGGAGGTCAGCATCGCAGCGGTTCCGCCTTCCAGTGCGGCGATTTTCGCAGCGACGGAATCGTTGGTCGGGTTCTGCAGACGGGTATAAAAATAGCCCGATGCTTCCAGGTCGAACAAAGCACCCATACTGCTGCTCGTGGCATATTTAAACGTCGTGCTTTGAATAATCGGGATTTGGCGCGGTTCTCCGTTTCCCGGTGTGTAGCCCGCCTGTACGCAGCGGGTGTTGATTTTTGGGTTCTGCATGCTAGCACACCTTTCTAAAAAAACTTTATGAGTGGTTTCAAATCGGTCGATTTAAAATCCTAGTAACATTATAGCATATTTTTTGAAAAAAAAAAGCTGTTTTCCAAAAAGTCTCAAAGAAAAGAAAGAGACAGCGCGCATGGAACGGATGCAGTTCATTGGCAGATCCTGAATTTATCGAAAGATGCTTGACAAGATTTTATAAATATGCTAGTATTTAAATATATCTTATCGGTGTTGAGAAGAATGAGTAGGCGAATTGTCGGCTTTCAGAGAACGTCCGGGTGGTGCGAGGACGGAGTACGGATTGGCTGAATACCTCTTTGAACCGCAACCTGAACAGTTCGCTCAGTAGGGAAGCCGGGTTCGCCCGTTATCGCGATGGTAAGCTCTGCATGCGTGCATGCACGGCTTCAAGAGTGGCTGCAATACGCAGCAATAGAGGTGGTACCGCGATGATTCGTCCTCTGTTCCTTTTGGGAACAGAGGACTTTTTTGTTGTCCGCCGAAAGAGGATTCCATGCACGGCATGATACACCAATAAACAAAGAAAGGAATAGGAAAATGACACTCTACGAAGAACTGGTTCGCCGCGGGCTGATCGCTCAGGTGACGGACGAAGAAGAAATCAAAGAACTGATCAATGCGGGGAAAGCGGTGTTTTATATCGGATTTGACCCGACGGCCGATTCGCTGCATGTTGGCCACTTCATGGCCCTTTGCCTGATGAAACGTCTCCAGATGGCTGGCAACAAGCCGATCGCTTTGATTGGCGGCGGCACGGCCATGATTGGCGACCCGTCCGGCCGAAACGATATGCGTCAAATGATGACCCCGGAAACCATTCAGCATAACTGCGAATGCTTCAAAAAACAGATGGAACGTTTCATCGATTTTTCGGAAGGAAAAGCGATGATGGTCAACAACGCTGACTGGATTTTGGATCTCAACTATATCAACATGCTCCGTGAAGTGGGTGCTTGTTTCTCGGTGAATCACATGTTGTCCGCAGAATGCTACAAGCAGCGTATGGAACGCGGTTTGTCGTTCTTGGAATTCAACTACATGATTCTCCAGAGCTACGATTTTTACATGCTGTACCAGAAATACGGCTGTAATCTGCAGTTTGGCGGGGATGACCAGTGGAGCAACATGTTGGGCGGTACGGAACTCATCCGTAAAAAGCTCGGCAAAAATGCCTGCGCCATGACCATCAATCTTTTGACC
>CALXIC010000131.1 GCA_944388265.1 uncultured Clostridia bacterium
CCAGATGAGAAAAATGTACCCGGATTTGGTGGGTGCGGCCGGTTCGAAGTCCGATGCGCACGAGGGTGCGGTCGGTAAAGCGGCTCAAAACCTGATAGGCGGTGCGGCTCGGTTTTCCATCGGGGGAAACCTGCCGTTTGATGACCGATCCTTCTTCCCGGGCAATCGGTTCGCAAATACTGCCATGGTCCTCTGGGAGGACGCCGCAGACGAGGGCAACATATTCTTTTTTGACGCCATGGGAAAGGAGCGCGGCAGAAAGCGGGTGTTTTGCCACAAGACAAAGACCGGATGTATCCTTGTCCAGTCTGGTAACGGGGGAAAATGCCGCGTGATTTGCGCTTCTTTGAAGGTGTGCCGCGTAAGCGTTTCCCAAGGTGTCGTCCCGATGACCGTGGGACGGATGCACCGGCATGCCCGGCGGCTTGTCGTAAAGAATCAGGTCGTCGTCTTCATATACGATGGGCGCTGTGAGGGAGGCATTGGGGGAAAGCGTGCACACCGCCGGGATGCGGATGGTCAGTTTATCGCCCGCAGAAAGCGTGGCATTTTGCCAAACGGGCACGCCGTTTTTTAACAGATACTCTTCCTCTTTTTTCAAAAGTGCGCAAAGCGATGCCGAAAAATGCTGTTCCTGACGCAGAAAGGTTGCGATGGTTTTGCCTTCGTGTTTTGGGGAAACGTTAAACGTGAGTGTACGCAAAAGAACCCTCCATAAATAAATGAGCAGAAAAAAACCGGCAAATACCTTTGCCGGTTTTTTGATTTTTTGGATTAGTCGTCGATGTTGACGCTCCAGCCTTCCGGTCCTTCGATTTTACCCCACTGAATGCCGGTGAGGGTATCGTACAGCATCTGGCTGATCGGCCCGATTTCGTTGTTGTTGATGGTGCAGATAGTATCGCCGATTTTTAGTTCACCCACCGGGCTGATGACAGCGGCGGTGCCGGTACCAAACATTTCTTTGAGGGAACCGTTTTTGTTGGCTTCCAGTACTTCGTCCACCGACAGCAGGCGTTCGGAGACGTTGTAGCCTTTGGAACGGAGCAGTTCGATGGTGGATTTACGGGTAATGCCCGGCAGAATCGAGCCGCGCAGTTTCGGGGTCACGATTTCATCCCCGATGACAAAGAAGACGTTCATGGCGCCCACTTCTTCAATGTATTTGCGTTCCACGCCGTCCAGCCAAAGCACCTGGTTGTAGCCCTGAGCAGCTGCTTCATCCTGTGCTTTCATGGAAGCCGCATAGTTGCCGCCCGTTTTGGCAGCACCGGTACCGCCGATGACGGCACGCACGTAGTTGGTTTCCACATAAATTTTCACCGGATTCAGTCCGCCCGGATAGTAAGCGCCCGACGGAGACATGATGATGATGAATTTATAAGAGGTCGAGGTATGAGCGCCCAGCGCATCTTCCGTGCCGATGATAAACGGACGGATGTACAGGGAAGCGCCTTCGGTGTGCGGAACCCAGTCCTGATCGATTTTCAGCAGTTCTTTCAAGGCATACAGCGCAAATTCTTCGTCGTATTTCGGCATGCTGATGCGGTCGCAGGAGTTGTTCATCCGCTTGAAGTTTTCATCCGGACGGAACAATTTGATCTTGCCGTCCACACCGCGGTAAGCCTTCAGCCCTTCAAAAACTTCCTGGCTGTAATGCAGACACATACATGCCGGGGTGAGGTCCAGCGGGCCGTACGGAACAATGCGCGCATCGTGCCAGCCCTGTCCTTCGTCGTAATCCATCACGAACATGTGATCGGTAAAGATCTGTCCGAAGCCCAGTTTGGTTTCGTCCTGCGGCTTTTGTTTTGGATTTTGGGTTTTTTGAATTGTCAGTTCCATGTTCAACATCCCATTCTTTTTTGATTTCAACCAAAAGTCTTTGATAAGTGTCTTTAGTATAGCACGTTTTTTGCCAAACAGCAAGAGCAAAGCGACAAAAATTGCAGGAAAGAAGCTTCCATTTTTCACAAATTACCACAAATCCAGGGTCGAAACGCGTCAAATGCGGATGGCAGCGCATAATCGGAAATGATTTCTGCAATCGGCACAAAGCGCCAGCTGCTTTTTTCCGGAAGTGCGGACAAAGTCACCAGCATCCCTTTCATCTTCCATTCGATGTGGGAGAAGATGTGTTTGGCGTCGCCAAGAGGTTCTACCGTTTCGACTGAATACCCCTGCTGTTCGCAAAACGTTCGCACTTCGTCAGGCGTTTGGTAAGCGGGCAGCGACGGCAGTTCCCAAAGTCCGGCAAGCAATCCCTTAGCAGGTCTGCGGTGCAGGGCAATTTGATCGTTTACACGCACGATCAGCACCGTTTTTTCTTCGATGCGGCGGGGCTTTTTCTCATCTTTGACCGGGAGTTCATCCCAGCAGTCTTCACGATAGGCGGTGCAAAAATCCTTCGCCGGGCAAAGTTCGCATTTTGGCGCACCGTTTGGGACACAGATCAAAGCCCCCAGTTCCATCAAGGCCTGGACAAAATCGCCGCAGCAATCCGAAACCGGCGGCTTTTTCATGATGTCCGCCAATAAGGCCTCGTATTTGGCTTTGGTTTTGGTTTTGCTGATGTTGTCGGTGCTTCCGGTGATGCGCGTTGCCACGCGCAGGACGTTGCCGTCTACGGCAGGGGTGGGCAGCCCGAAGGCGATGGCGCCGATGGCGCCGGCAGTGTAGGAGCCGATACCCGGCAGTTTTTGCAGCTTTTTGTGGTCAGCGGGCAGTTCGCCGCCGTATTCCGAAACCACGATCTTTGCCGCTTTTTGGAGGTTGCGCACCCGATTGTAGTAGCCGAGGCCTTCCCACAATTTTAAGAGCTGTTCCTCCGGCGCATCGGCCAAATCGGCAATCGTCGGCAAGGCCGATAAAAAGCGGTAGTAGTATTCGATGACGGCGTCCACTCTGGTTTGCTGAAGCATGATTTCCGAAAGCCAGGTGTGATAGGGAATGATGGGATCCCGCCAGGGAAGATCCCGTTTTTCCTGTTGATACCATGTCAAAAGGGGGGCGGGCAGGCGATCAAGAAATTGGTCGTTTGTCATAAAATCCTCCTGTATGAACCAAACAAAACCAAGGGTTTAACCGCCCTTGGTTCGTTTGATGACTTTCATGCGTGTAAATTCTTCTCGTTCTTTTTCATCCAGCGCATCGGTGATGAATTTGATGGTGACTTCCTGCTGCGGGATGATGATGTTGGAAAGGGCGTTGGCACGCCGCTGTGTCTTTTTGATTTCATTGGCAAGTCGGCAGACGCTGTTTTCCACCTGTGCTAAAGTAACGGAAAGTTCTTTGACTTCCTGAAAGCGTAAAAACGCCAGATCAAACCGCGAATTGGTGCCGGTCAGCCCATAGCCCTGCGGGGGCATGGTGGATTCCAGTTTGGCTTTTGGAATCTCCACGCCCATGACGCTGCGGTAGGTGATGGATACGCCCTCTTCTACCTCCACACCATCGGCAAAATGTTCGATCAGCCCCATGGTGACGTTGGCGGTTTGCAG
>CALXIC010000132.1 GCA_944388265.1 uncultured Clostridia bacterium
TTCCATCGGCAAAGAAGAAGACAAGATGGGCATGCGTTTGTCCAACACCACCGAAGTCATCTTCGACAACGTCCGCATTCCGAAAGAAAACCTGCTGGGCCGCGAAGGTCAGGGCTTCCGCATCATCATGGAAACGCTCGACCACTCCCGTCCGGGCATCGGCGCTCTGGGTGTCGGCCTTGCTCGCCGCGCGCTGGAAGAAGCCGTCAAATACTCCAAAGAACGTGTTCAGTTCGGTCATCCGATTTCCAGCTTCCAGGCCATCCAGATGATCCTGGCAGATATGGCGATTGAAACGGAATCTGCCCGTCAGATGTATCTGCATGCGGCGGATTTGATGGACCGCGGACTCCCCTTCACGATGGAAGCTGCCATTGCCAAAACCAAAGGCTCCGACGTTGCTGTAAAATGTGCGCTCGACGGCCTTCAGGTACTGGGCGGTTACGGCTACATGAAAGATTATCCGTTGGAAAAATTGGTGCGTGACTCCAAGATTTTGCAGATCTACGAAGGCACCAACCAGATCCAG
This sequence comes from uncultured Clostridia bacterium, assembly GCA_944388265.1. Classification (GTDB taxonomy): domain Bacteria; phylum Bacillota; class Clostridia; order Oscillospirales; family Ruminococcaceae; genus CALXIC01. The sequence goes on from CALXIC010000132.1 coordinate 530, forward strand.
CGCACCGTCATCGCCAACCAGCTGCAGCGCAAATACAAATAAGGATCGTGGGAGGAAAGAATATGAATATTTTAGTTTGCATCAAACAGGTGCCGGATACCACCGCGATCAAAATCGATCCGGTGAAACACACCTTGATCCGCGACGGCGTTCCGAGCATCGTCAACACCTTTGACGCCTATGCACTGGAAGTGGCCTGCCGCATGAAAGACAACGATCCGGACACCACCATCACGGTATTGTCGATGGGTCCGGCTCAGGCGATGACTGCGCTGAAAGAATGCGTTTCCAAAGGCGCTGACGCCGCTTACCTGGTGACCGACCGCGCATTCGGCGGATCGGATACGCTGGCAACCAGCTACATCCTGTCCCAGTCCATCAAACAGGTGGAAGAAAAAATGGGCAAAGTTTTTGACCTGGTGCTCTGCGGCAAACAGGCCATCGACGGCGACACCGGTCAGGTTGGTCCGGAACTGTCCGAACACCTCGGCCGCGGACTCATCACCTATGCTTGCGACGTGGTCGTTGAAAACAGCGAATTTATTGCCAAACGCGAAAGCGATCAGGGATATGACCGTCTGGCTGTTTCGGCTCCGGCTGTCATCACCGTGGTCAAACCGGCTTACAAAACCCGTTATCCGTCCATCCGCGGCTTGCAGAAAGCAAGAGAAATGGAAATCGTCTCCATTACCGCTGCCGATCTGCCGCTGGATCTTGAACAGTGCGGGCTGAAAGGTTCGCCCACGAAGGTGCGCAAAACCTTTACCCCCACCCACGAAAAGAACGGGCTGAGAATCGAAAACGAACGCGGCGCAGATGCAGCGGCGAAACTGGTTTCGCTGCTTGCCGACGCCAAACTGCTGTAAGAGGAGGCCGGACATGAGCACTATGGAAACTTCGAAAAATCTTTGGGTCTTGATTGAAACCGAAGAAGGACAGGCCAAACCGGTCGGCTATGAACTGCTGAATCCGGGCAAACAGCTCGCAGAAGAACTGGGCGAAAAACTGGTGGCAGTTGTCATGGGTCATCAGGTCGAAGAGGTTGCCAAAAAGGCAATCGCTTACGGCGCAGAAGAAGTCCTTCTGGTGGAAGGCGAAGAATACAATCTCTACAACTCGGATGCTGCAACCTTTGCGCTGCGCACCCTGGTCGAAAAATATCATCCGACGGCCGTCTTGATCGGTGCGACCAACAACGGCCGCGACGCGGCGCCGCGTGTGGCAGCTGCTCTGCACACCGGTTTGACCGCCGACTGCACCGAACTCGGTATCGATGAAGAAACCGGCAACATCGCTTGGACCCGTCCGGCATTCGGCGGTAACCTGATGGCGAAAATCCTCTGCCCGGACAACCGTCCGCAGATGGGCACCGTCCGTCCGGGCGTCTTCAAAAAACCGGCACTGGACGAAAACCGCACCGGTACCATCGTGCGGGAAGAACTGCACTTGGATCCGTCGGCGATGCGTGTACGTTTGGTGGAACGCGTCAAAGAAGTGGTGGAATCGGTCAACCTCGAAGAAGCGGAAGTCATCGTATCGGGCGGACGTGGTTTGAAATCTGCGGAAGGATTTGAACTGGTACGCAAACTTGCAGACGCCATGGGCGGCGTAGTAGGCGCTTCCCGTGCGGCAGTCGACGCAGGCTGGATTCCGCATGCACATCAGGTCGGCCAGACCGGCAAGGTGGTTGCTCCGAAGATTTATGTCGCTTGCGGCATTTCGGGTGCGATCCAGCACTTGGCCGGCATGAGCGGATCAGACACCATCATCGCGATCAACCGCGATCCGGAAGCTCCGATTTTTGACGTTGCTGATTACAGCATTGTCGGTGATTTGTTTGAAGTCATCCCGGCAATGATCGAAGAAATCAATCAGCGTAAAGCATAAAAAAGCGATAAAAATACCGGACCATAAGGTCCGGTATTTTTTTATCCTATTTGGAATCCTTTATCACTTTAAGTAAGTGCAATAAAATTTAACAAAACAATCCTAAAATGACACAATTATTATTTATCCTGTATATGTACCAGTTCCTGATTTTTTATATAATTTCCATTCTCGTCTTTCCTAAACGGAAGTACCGCAATCACAGCATCATTGTTGATTAACCCATAAACATGAGGGTAGAATCTTCCGCAATTATCTGCATCTTCATAACGAATCTCTGCATTTAATTTATTTTCATCAATGCAAATCAACACCATTTCATCTTTAACATCTTTAAAATTTGGAGCAACACGCCAAAAATACTCAACTGTTGAGCAATGTATAAATCCATCCGCCTGAATATTTCGATTTCCCCAAGCTCGTTTATGTTTTCTTTCCTCCCAAGTTGCTCTATTCATACAATGTAAAATCATATACTAATGCCCCCATAACATTGAATAAAGTACTTTTTAATGTGTAGTACTATTCTTATAAAGCCCGCAAATTGCTTTTCGATATGCCGCGTCGTTGCTGATCGCGGTGAAATTTGCCACTTCGCTCAAAGTTCCAATCAGCGGTACGCCTTCCAATTCGGTACCGCGCAGCCGTTCACAAAGTGCGCCGGAAATGGCGTCCGGATGAATGGTGCGGATTTTTCTGGTAAAATACCATCCGATTTCGGTGGATACCGGCGGGGTGATCCCTGACTCGTTATGAATCTTTGCCATGCACTGTTCCGCCTGCACCAGTGCCTCTTCCCGCTCGTCCAAAGAATAGACGGTAAGGGTGCGTTTGAGCAAAACGGACAGTTCGTTTGGCAGCGGAAGTTTCGAAAAGCCGGTACCGAACCATTTGCTGTAAGGCGCATACTGGCGGCAATACAAAAAGCCCAGATGCATCAGCCGTTCCACCCGGCGCGAGGCCACCAAGCGAGAGCCCAGTTCATCCCCAACATCCCCGCAGCGGCGGCAAAACGCCTGTTCCTCCGCTAAAAGCGACCAGTTGGAAGCCAGCAGATAATGCCAGACCGTATCAGGATAATAGTGCAGAGGTTTTAATACCGACGCCAAATTGAGCGAATCCACATACCAATCCGCTTTGGTAAAGGACAGCAGACGATGTTCCGAAAAGGACAGCCAATCCGCCGCAGACAGCGCCGAAAAATCGCAAAGTCCCAGTTCTTCGGTCAAATAATCCTCGATGGTTCGAATCCAGATAAGCGGCGATACCGTTCCGCTGGACTTCGGTTCTGCGCAGCGCACCCCGCCGTCATTCGGATCCGGTTTGGAAAAATTGACGCTGTATCCCCGAAAGGTATAGGGAAAAGCGTGAACAAACGCGTCGAAAATCTGCGTCCGATACGCCAGATCCGCGGCATCCAAAAACAGGTAAAAACGAGGGCCCCACATATGATCGGTGGAGACTTCGTCGTCAAATCCCAGCACATCGGAACCATACCCCAAAAGCCCCGCCGAATAGCGAAGCGTCGGAAATTCTTTTTCCAATACCGGACGGGCACATTCTTCAAAAAAAGCCCGGCACAGTTCTTTTCCCTTAATAAATTCCATCTTCCTTCCACCTTTCGATCCCGGCATCATGGATGCCGGGATATTTTTAACGAATGCCCGGCACTGGCTGATCGCGCAAAATCGCCGCCGGATGCTTCGTCAAAAGCTAGTGGACCTGCGAGGGCATCAAGACTGAAAGCAGCGCTTCCCGCACCGGCCGAAGATCGGGTATTCGATGCACCGGATCGTGCGCATCGCTTGCAATGCAGGTATACCGCCCGCGGCGCAGCAGCGTCCAAGCGGTTTCAAACGCCATAGATCCCAGCTCTCCCAGCAAAGAGCCCTGATTCCCCTGCAAGAAACACCCGGCCTGCATCCACCGGTAAACCACATCGGGCGTCTCCTGCACTGCCTCATAGCGTTCCGGATGCGCGACCACGGGGAAAAGACCTGCCCGGCGCAGTGCCAAAAGCCTTTTCGTCATGCTGCTTTCCTGTTCATCGAACGCAAACTCCACCAACACATAGTGCCCGAAATTCAGCGTATACAACTCCTGTGCGGCAAAGCGAGAAAGCTCTTCGCCTGTGCTGAATACCTCCATCCCGCGCAGTACCGTCAGCGGCATCTGATAATCCCGCAGGGCACGGCGAAGCTTTTCGAGAGCCTGTTCATACGCCGCAAGCGACAGCGTACTTCCCGGCAAATTGGCGTGGGGCGTTGCTGCAATCACCGTCGTTCCACCTTGAAGTGCCAACGCCGCCATTTGCAGGGATTCCGATAAGCTGCGCGCGCCATCGTCCACTCCCGGCAGCAAATGACAGTGCAAATCAACCATGCGCGTTCCCCTTTTCTTTGCCCTGATCCATCTGCAAGCGGGAAAATTCCCGATCGATCACCGAAAGATCCGCATCGTTTGACGTCCAATAAGCATCATAAAAAGGAACAGCACGGATCAGCTGCTGTACTTTGGGGAGCAGGAAACGGATATACCCATCGTTCCAGCAATTCAACTGAATTTCTTCTTCCAATCTTCGATTTCGCCGCACCGAAGTCATGGGAAACAAGCCGCTTTC
>CALXIC010000133.1 GCA_944388265.1 uncultured Clostridia bacterium
TCATCGACGAAGACGGCAGCCGTTCTTCTGCGGAAGAGGATAAGATCGAAGTGGAAGCATCCACCGATCTGTGGCATTTTACCGGAGCGGTCTCCATGTTCGGGATTGAAAAGGGTACACTTTCCACAACGGTGCTGGGCGACAGCCGGTTCTTTGTGGTGGGCTATTCTGCGCCGACTTCGCAGATGGCGGATGAACTCGGAGATTACAACTATCCCGAGGCCGTGATTGAAGCCTATAAACGGGTGGGCGGACAGCCGATTTACACCGGTGCGTACACCGTTTTTGGACAAATCGTGGAAGGCTATGACGTGATCGACACGATTGTTTCCGCCAAAACGGAAGAACAGGACGGTGCGTCCACCGATATTCCGGCGGAAGAATTGACAATCGAAAACATTACGCTCACCACCTATTCTTCCGATACGGTGGATTATGAATCACCCGAAGAGTATGCGTCGCGCCGTGCAGAAGAAGAACCCAAAGAGGATGATTCGCAAGCGACGACCGATTCATTCGAGGACTATTACGAATCCATTTTAAATGGAACAGCAGAATAAAATAAGGAAAAGAAGCGGCTGCGGCATGCAAACGGTCTTGTGCGTGGAATCAGCAGAAGACCAAAGCATCGAGCGGCGCTTCTTTTTTCAGGAGGAATTATAGATGCGATTTTGGAAAAAAGGTGCGGCTTTGCTTGCCGCCGGGGTCATGATGGCAGCGATGTTTACCGGCTGCGGAAAAAAAGTGGAAGGGCTGTTGCAGTTCCAAGAAGATTACAGCGATTATCCGCAGGCGACCATTTCGGTTGACGGGTATGGCGATATCCAGCTGGTGCTTTTCCCCGATGAAGCGCCGAAAGCGGTGGAAAATTTTATGACCCATGCCGAAGAAGGTTATTACGATGGACTGACCTTTCACCGTGTGATTGAAGAATTTATGATCCAGGGCGGAGACCCCAACGGTGACGGCACCGGCGGGGAAAGCATCTGGGGCGGTAAATTTGACGATGAAATTTCCGATCAGCTCTATTCCTTCCGGGGCGCGCTTTGCTATGCCAACAGCGGACCGGACAGCAACGGCAGCCAGTTTTATATCGTGCAGGCCGATACCCAGACCGCTACGTTTGAAGAAGCGCTCTACTATCATCAAGCATACGGTTACGGTGTAACCGAATGGCCGGACGATGTTCAGCAAAAATATGAAGAGGTGGGCGGAACTCCTCATCTGGACGGGATGTACACCATCTTCGGACAGGTCATTGACGGCATGGATGTGGTAGACGAAATTGCCGGCGTGTCGACCGATTCGAACGACAAACCGAAAACCGATGTGGTCATCACATCGATTACGGTGACTGAACCCTGATTTGGAAAGCTTCACAAAACGGCGGGCGTTTGCACCGCCGTTTTGTGCGTCTTCGTCCACTTTACAAGGTCCCGCAAATCCGGTATAATAAATAAGATATAGGATTACTGAAAATTACGACAGAGGAATGAAACTATGATCGTTGTATTGGAAGAATATAAAGCAACTTTGCACCAGCTGGAACCGCAGATCGAGCAGCTTCGCGAAGCGCTCGGCATGGACCGCGTGCTGGAACAGATTACGGAATTGGAGTCCCGTTCGTCGGTGCCCGGCTTTTGGGACAATTCGGAAGAATCGCAGAAAGTGCTCCAGCAGATCAGCCGCTTAAAGAATACGGCAGAAAAATATGACCGTCTCAAACAGCTGTTCGAAGACGCGGAAACCATGCTCGAAATGGCAGAAGAAGAGGACGACGAAGAACTGGCGAATGAGCTGGGCGAAACGATGGAACAGCTTCAGAAAGAATTGGAAGCCCAGACGCTTGCCACCCTCTTAAACGGCGAATATGACCGCAGCAATGCGATTTTGACCTTCCACGCCGGTGCAGGCGGAACGGAAGCGCAGGACTGGGCGTCGATGCTCTACCGTATGTATACCCATTGGGCGGAAGCACATGGATTTTCCTATAAAATTCTCGATTATCTCGACGGGGATGAAGCGGGTCTGAAGAGCGCTTCGATTCTGATTGAAGGCACGAATGCCTATGGGCTGCTCCGTTCCGAATCGGGGGTGCATCGTTTGGTGCGTGTATCGCCGTTTGACGCGTCGGGACGCCGCCACACGTCTTTTTCTTCCTTGGAAGTGATGCCGGAAATCGACGATACGATTGAAGTCGACATCGACCCGTCCGATATCAAAATGGACGTGTTCCGTTCCAGCGGCGCCGGCGGTCAGCACATCAACAAGACCAGCTCCGCCGTTCGTTTGACGCATATTCCCACCGGGATCGTGGTGGCTTGCCAGACGGAACGAAGCCAGCTGCAAAACCGCGAAACCGCAATGAAAATGCTCAAATCCAAACTGTTTGAAATCAAAGAACGGGAACATCTCGAAAAGATTTCGGATATCAAGGGCAACCAGATGCAGATTGCCTGGGGTTCGCAGATTCGTTCTTACGTCTTCATGCCTTATACGATGGTCAAGGATCACCGCACCGGCTATGAAACCGGCAACGTGCAGGCAGTCATGGACGGCGATTTGGACGGATTCATCAACGCTTACCTGAAAGCCAAAAGCCTTGGCGAACTCAAAGAAAACGGATAAAGAAAAACGTGCCGCTTTTGCGGCACGTTTTTTGTTGTGTTATTAATTGGTGTCAGATGAATTTTTAAGAGACTGTGCATGCTGACAATGTTCCGCAAGCGGACATTCCGTGCAGCGGGGACGGCGGGCAATGCAGTATTCCCGGCCAAAGAGCACCAGCCGGTGGCAGAAATCGCTGCTTTCTTCCGGCGGCAAAATAGCGCGCAGCTGTTTTTCCACCGAAAGCGGCACCTTG
>CALXIC010000134.1 GCA_944388265.1 uncultured Clostridia bacterium
GAAAGGGAAATACCCCATTCATTGCCTGACCATCATCGGACAGGTCGAAGGGCATTATATTTTGCCGGTTCAAAATAAAACGACCAAATACGAACACGTCATTCCGCAGCTTGTCGCGATTGAAGAAGATCCCGAGATCAAAGGATTGATTGTGATGATCAATACTGTGGGCGGAGATGTGGAAGCGGGTCTTGCCATCGCGGAACTCATTGCCGGGATGAAAAAGCCGACGGTATCACTGGTTTTGGGCGGCGGTCATTCCATCGGCGTGCCGCTGGCGGTCAGCGCGAGACGCTCTTTTATTGTGCCCTCCGCCACGATGACGATTCATCCGGTGCGGATGAGCGGACTCGTGCTCGGCGTTCCGCAGACCTTCTCTTATTTTGAGAAGATGCAGGAGCGCATTGTGCAGTTTGTTACCGATCATTCCAACATCAGCGACAACCGGTTTACCCAGCTGATGATGACCACTGGGGAACTGGCGATGGATGTGGGCACCGTCTTAAACGGAAAGGACGCCGTGCGCGAAGGGCTGATCGACGAATTGGGCGGACTGTCCGATACGGTGGATGCGCTCTACAAAATGATTGAATCGGAGGAAACCTAGGATGCTGTACACGGTGATCGACCCGCTGGAAGTGTTTCAGACACCAAAAAATGAAAAAACTTACTGCAAAAAGGTTGCGAATGCAGTGGTTGAGGGTGTAAAATATAATCAGCGTATTCTGCTTACCAGACTGATTTCCACCAATCCGGGGGATTATTTGAATCCCATGTTTCAGCCGGGATCGGTTTGGACGGAGAAATAAAAGCAGCCGCGCTTGGCGCGGCTGCTTTTTTCGATATCAATCATAGGAGGAACTCATGGCAACCAAATCAACATCCTCAAAGAAAAAGACGACTGGAAAATCGACGGCGAAATCGTCCGCGCGTTCCTCGCGCACCAAAAAGACAACGACTTCCACACGGCGCACCAAAGCCGAACAGCAGCGGCTGAAAAAGATCAAACAAAACCGCAACATTGCGGTGATCGTGCTGGCGGCGGTGTCGGTGCTGCTGTTTGCGTTGGCGGTGGTTCCGGGTCAGCAGATCTGGACGCTGTTAAGACAATTTTATTTCGGCATGTTTGGGCTCTTTGCCTATCTGCTGCCGTTTTTTCTGGGCTTTACGGCGTACCGCATTCAAATCGGCGATCCGCAGACGCCTGTGAAAGGGAAGCTTTGGGAACTGCTGTTGTCCACCGTTTTGGTGTGTTCCATTTTGCAGTTGTTTTTGCTCGAAAATTATGCCGGCGAAGGCTTCTTCGGCCTGATTGGTTCGCTTTACACCAGCGGGATGAACCGTGCGGGCGGCGGCGTGATGAGCATCTTGGGCTTTTTGCTGCTGCAAGTACTCGGCCGCATCCCCGCGATGATTGTGCTGTTGGTGGTGCTGGTGGCGTCGCTTCTCTTGATGTGGGGCGTCACTTTGCCGGAAGCTTGGCTTCATATCAAGCGTCCGGTACAGAAGATGGAAGACCACTACGCCAAGGCCCGCGAAGAACATCTGCGCCGCGAGGCACAGCGCGAAGCCGAACGGGAAGAGGCGGAAAAACGCCGGTTGGCGGAGGCACCTTCTCCGTCGTTTGACATTGATATTCCGCTGGACGGTGACCGTCCCGCGTCAGCGGCGGCAACCCCGCCGTGGGAAATGCCGGCGGCATCCAAGCCTTCCAAAGAAGAACCATCGTCGATGCAGGAACTCGATCCCGATGAAATTTTCGCGCGCACCAATTCGAGTGCCCCTTCGGGAAGCCGTTTCTTTGAACTGGTGAAGCATCCGGAAGAAACGCTCCAGGAAGTCGATCATGCCGAAAAGGAATCCTCCATGCTCGACGAACTGGTGCAGCGCGCCATTCCGCGCAGCGAGCCGCTGTCGCCTGAAGCAGATGCATTAGAAACACTGGCAGGGGACGAAACGAAAAAAGCGGAAGAACAGCCGCAAAGTGCTTCTTTCGAGCAAGAAGCAAACGAGGCGATCTTTGCCCCCATGCCGGAAGAAAGCAAACCGGAGGTGCCGGAACTTTCGGAAGAGGAACTCTTTGGCGACGAACCGATGCCGGAAGAGGTGGTGCGTCAGGGCGGCGCGGTGACCAAACCGGGCACATCCGCGAAGCAGACCGCTTCCAAAGAAGAAACGGCGGTTTCCGCACAGGAAATTCAACAGGCGGTGGAAGAACAGCCGGTGGTGCCGGTGTATCACAAGCCGCCGCTGAGCCTGCTGGCGGCGCCGAAAAATACCGCCAACCGCGACACCAGCGAAGAACTGCGCACCAATGCAGAACTTTTGGTCAACACCTTAAAAAGTTTCGGTGTGCAGACCCGCATCGTCGACATCAGCCGCGGGCCGACGGTCACGCGCTATGAATTGCAGCCCTCCGTCGGGGTGAAAATCAGTAAAATCACCGGCTTGGCGGATGATATTGCGTTGAATCTCGCCGCAGCCGGGGTGCGTATCGAAGCGCCGATCCCCAACAAAGCGGCGGTCGGGATCGAAGTGCCGAATAAAAAGAGCGAGTCGGTCACCATCCGCGAAGTCATCGACAGCGACGTCTTCCGCCAGGCGAAAGGTCCGCTTTCGGTGGCGCTCGGCCGGGATATTTCGGGTCACGAGGTCATCTGCGACCTTTCCAAGATGCCCCATCTGCTCATTGCGGGGGCGACCGGTTCGGGGAAATCGGTGTGCATCAATACGCTCATCATCAGTTTGTTGTATCACTCCACGCCAGACGAAGTGCGGCTCTTGATGATTGACCCGAAGGTGGTTGAGCTGGGCGTTTACAACGGCATTCCCCATCTTTTGGTGCCCGTCGTCACCGATCCGCGCAAGGCGGCCGGGGCGCTTGGCTGGGCGTGCACCGAGATGATGCAGCGCTATAAGATTTTTGCCGATGCCGGCGTTCGAAACATCATCGGGCTCAACAAACTGGCGGAAACCCGCGACGATATTCAAAAGATGCCGCGCATCGTCGTCATCATCGACGAATTGGCGGACTTGATGATGGTCGCATCCAAAGAGGTGGAAGATTCCATCTGCCGTCTGGCGCAGCTTGCGCGTGCGGCGGGCATTCATTTGGTGATTGCGACCCAGCGTCCGTCGGTGGATGTCATCACCGGGCTGATCAAAGCGAATATTCCGTCGCGTATCGCATTTGCGGTGTCCTCCTCGGTGGACTCGCGTACCATTTTGGATACCGGCGGAGCGGAAAAACTCCTTGGACGCGGGGATATGCTCTTTTCGCCGATGGGCGCATCCAAACCCACCCGTGTGCAGGGCTGCTTTGTCGATGACAAAGAGGTCGAAGACGTGGTGGAATTCATCAAAAACGGCGAAAACAGCACCGCCTACGATCATCAGATTCTGGATGAAATCGAACATCAGGCCGTGCAGGAAAAAGGCAAAAAGGATTCCGGCGATGACGGCGGCGGATTTTCGGACGAGGACGAACTCCTGCCGCAGGCGATTGAGCTGGTGGTGGATGCCGGACAGGCGTCGACCTCGTATTTGCAGCGCCGGCTCAAAGTGGGCTATGCCCGTGCGGCACGGCTCATCGACGATATGGAAGCCAAAGGCGTCATCGGTCCGTTTGAGGGCAGTAAGCCCCGTCAGGTACTCATGACCCGTCAGCAGTGGATGGAAATGCGAATGAATCAGGGGGATGCCCCCAAAGAATAAGGAGGCACTATGGCAGCAGCATTTATGCCGGTCTGCCGCGAGGATTTAGAAGCTCGCGGCATCGACCAACTGGATTTTGTGTACATCAATGGGGATGCGTATGTCGATCACCCCACCTTTGGGGTGGCAATCATCACCCGTGTGCTGGAGCATGCCGGCTTTACTGTCGGCGTGCTGGCGCAGCCGGACTGGCACCGTCCGGAATCGTTTTTGGCGCTTGGAAAACCGCGCTATGCCTTTTTGGTCAGTGCAGGAAACATCGACTCGATGGTGGCGCACTATACGGTGGCGAAAAACCGCCGCAAGACCGATGCCTATACCGCCGGAAACGTGGCGGGCAAACGTCCCGACCGTGCCGTGACGGTGTATTCCCGCTGCTTGAAGCAGGCAGCTCCCGAAGTGCCGGTGCTGATCGGCGGGCTGGAAGCATCGCTTCGCCGCTTTGCTCACTACGACTATTGGGACGATACGGTGCACCCCTCGGTACTGGAAGAATCGGGCGCCGATCTGTTGATGTTTGGCATGGGCGAACTGGAAATTTTGGAAATCGCCAACCGTTTCCGCCAAGGACAGACGGTGCAGGAGATGACGGACATCCGCGGCACCTGCTATCTTTGTGACCCGAAGGATACGCCGATCGGCTCGGTGGAATGCCCGTCCTATGCGCTGGTCTCCACCGATAAGAAAAGCTATGCCAAGGCGGTGCGCCGCCAGATGGACGAGCAGGACGAGGTCACCGGCCGCCGGATGATCCAGCGTCAAAAAGAGAAGATGCTCGTGCAGAATCCGCCCATGCGCTCCATGACGCAGGAGGAACTGGACGAGGTGTACGCGCTTCCGTATGCCCGCACCTACCACCCGATGTATGAAAAAGAGGGCGGCATCAAAGCCATCGAAGAGGTGGAATTTTCGATTACGCACAACCGCGGCTGCTTCGGCGGATGCAATTTCTGCGCGATTACTCTTCATCAGGGGCGGCACATCACCTGCCGCAGTGAGGAATCGGTGGTGGAAGAAGCCCGCCTTCTCACGAAAAATCCCCATTTTAAAGGATATATTCACGACGTCGGCGGTCCGACGGCGGATTTCCGCCTGCCTTCCTGCGCGAAACAGGACAAGTACGGCATGTGCAAAGGGGACAAAAAATGCTTGGCTCCCACGCCGTGCAAGGCGCTTCAGGTGGATCACAGCGAATATCTGCATATGCTGCGCCGCCTGCGCGAACTGCCGGGCGTGAAAAAGGTGTTTATCCGTTCGGGCATTCGTTACGACTATCTGCTGGCCGATCCGGATGAAAGCTTTTTCGACGAACTGGTGCAGTACCATGTGAGCGGTCATTTGAAGGTGGCGCCCGAACACGTCAGCGATGCGGTGCTCGACAAGATGGGCAAGCCTCATATGGAGGTTTATCAGGAATTTGTGCGCAAATTTTACGCCAAGACCAAAAAAGCGGGCAAGGAACAGTATCTCGTTCCTTATTTGATTTCGTCGCATCCCGGTTCTACCATCAACGATGCGATTGAACTGGCGCTTTTTTTGAAGAAAGAACACGTCCATCCCGAACAAGTGCAGGACTTTTATCCCACGCCGGGCACCGTTTCCACCTGTATGTACTATACGGAACTGGACCCGTATACGCTGGAACCGGTCTATGTGCCGAAAACCAGGGAAGAAAAACAGATGCAGCGGGCACTTTTGCAGTATTTCAGCCCTGCAAACCGTGATTTGGTGCTGCGTGCGCTCAAAAAAGCGCGCCGGTATGATTTGATTGGTACGGGGCCGAATTGTCTGGTGCGGGATGTGCCGCATCCGTCGCACGGGAAGGATGAAGACAAAGGAGGACGCGCATGGCAGCAAAATCGAAAGGGCGGCAAAAAAACGCCCGGTCCAAGAGGCAAAAAAGCGGTGAAGCGCAAACCTTCTTCCGGACGATAAAACGGCTGCTTTCCGGTTTGGCAGGTGCGGTGTTGGCGCTGGCGTTTTGCATCTGCCTGCAGGCGGCGGGTGTGTTGGATGCGGATGTGCTTCCGGCACTCAAGGATCTCAAGCTTTACTGGGAGGAAACGTTCTCTTTGCCGGATGCTTCGCAGGAAACAAAACCGTCGCCTGTGAGTGCATCCACGAACGGCACCAGTGTCGAAGTACATATCATCGACGTGGGACAGGGCGATTCTTCCCTGGTGCTTTGCGGAGACTCGGCCGTGCTGCTTGACGGCGGCGAACGGGATCAGGGCGAGCGTATTCTTTCCTATTTGGAACAAGAGGGTGTGGACGCGCTCGATCTGGTCATTGCCTCGCATCCGCATTCCGATCATATCGGCGGACTCATTGAGGTACTGGAACACATTCCGGTGGAAGAAGTGGTGATGCCAAAGCTGCCCGACGATCAGGTGCCCACCACCAAAGTGTATGAAAACTTTCTCGATGCCATTGAGGCAAGCGGTGCGAGCGTTACGCCTGCGGTGAGCGGCGACACCTATTCGCTCGACGACGGCGGCGTGCTGCAAATTTTGGGTCCTGCCGGAACCTTTGACGATTTAAACGACTGGTCGGCGTCTGCGAAATTCACGTTTGGTTCGCGCAGCTTTTTGTTTTCCGGTGATATGGAGGAGGCGGCGGAAGAAGCACTGCTTCAAACAACGCTCGATCTTTCGGCGGATGTGCTGACCCTTTGCCATCACGGTTCGCGGTATGCCAATACCGAAGCCTTTTTGGAAGCGGTCAGCCCGGACTATGCCGTTGCACAGGTCGGCGCGGACAACGATTACGGCCATCCGCATGAAGAAGCGGTGGCGCGCGCAAAGGCACTTGGTGCCACCCTTTACCGCACGGATGAAAACGGCACCATCGTCTTTACCACCGACGGAAAATCTTTGGAGGTCGCCTGCGAACGATGAAGGAAGCGAGACGTTATTATCATGTCGAATCGGTTTCAAACACCGGCGTGCGGACGGAAACGCCGTCCGGCGACTTTGTGCTGCTGCCGGCCGAAGCGTTTTTGATGCCGCCGAAACCGGGGGACTGCGTGTACCAGGAAGCGGGGCGCTATGTGGTGGATGAAACGGAAACCCGGCGCCGCAAAGCAAAGCTTGCCGCCAGAACCCAAGCACTTTTTGGAAAGAAAAAGCGCGATACTTGATTTTTTGCGGCAGGAATGCTAGAATAACAGGGATTCCAAAAACGAAGACAGGAGGAACAGCATGGCAAGAGAAGAGGTGCTCGTTTCGGAAGAAGCACTGGCCAGACAGCGGGATTTTGAGGAAAAGGTGCGCGCCTTTTTGCACCATCAGTATCCGGATCGTCAGCCGATGGCGCATGTGCACTCCTATGGCTGTCAGCAAAACGTCTCCGACGGGGAAAAAATCCAGGGGATGCTGGCGCTGATGGGGTAT
>CALXIC010000135.1 GCA_944388265.1 uncultured Clostridia bacterium
GACTTCCCACGACATGCCAAGATCTTCACGGCCCATATGTCCGTATGCCGCCAAATTGCGGTAAATCGGACGGCGCAGGTCGAGCGCATTGATGATCGCGCGCGGACGCAGATCGAACACTTTTTCCACCGCAGCCGTAATCGCATCTTCGCTGTACTTGCCGGTACCGAAGGTATCGACCAGAATCGACACCGGATGCGCTACGCCGATCGCGTAAGCCAATTCCACTTCGCAGCGGTCCGCCAAGCCGGCTGCCACTACGTTTTTCGCAACCCAGCGCGCCGCATACGCCGCCGAGCGGTCTACCTTCGTCGGGTCTTTGCCGGAGAATGCGCCGCCGCCGTGACGAGCGTAGCCGCCGTAGGTATCGACGATGATTTTGCGTCCCGTCAAGCCGGAGTCCCCCTGCGGTCCGCCGACGACAAAACGTCCGGTCGGATTGACAAAGATTTTGGTCTGATCGTCCAGCAGTTCAGCCGGGATGGTCGGACGGATGACTTCACGGATGATGTCTTCTTTGATCTGAGCCGTGGACACTTCCGGTGCATGCTGCGAAGAGATAACCACCGTATCCACACGAACCGGACGATCGTCCTCGTATTCCACCGTCACCTGCGTTTTTCCGTCCGGACGCAGGTAATCGAGCGTGCCATTTTTACGCACTTCAGTCAATTTCTTCGCCAAGCGATGCGCCAGCGAAATCGGCATCGGCATCAGTTCCGGCGTTTCGTTGCAGGCATAACCGAACATCATGCCCTGGTCGCCCGCACCCGTTTCGTTTTCAGCGTCTGCATCGCCTTCTTTAAGTTCATAGCCTTTGTCGACGCCCATGGCAATGTCGCCCGACTGTTCGTCCAGCGCGGTGACCACCGCACAGGTCGTGCCGTCAAAGCCGTATTTCGCACGGTCGTAGCCGATTTCCAGCACCGTCTGGCGGGCAATTTTCGGAATGTCGACATAACAAGAGGTGGTGATTTCGCCCATAATCGAGATAATCCCGGTGGTGCAGGTCGTTTCACAAGCGACACGTGCCTGCGGGTCCTGTGCCAAAATGGCGTCCAGCACAGCGTCGGAAATTTGGTCGCAGATTTTATCCGGATGACCTTCGGTCACCGATTCGGAGGTAAACAATTTTTTGCTCATGATAAGCTCCTTTCCATAAAAAAAACACGCTCCGGATAAGGAGCGTGAAACTATCAGGTGCGCCGCCTTATCGCTGTCAGCAGAACCACCTTACCGTTCGGCAGGTTGGTGTGGGGTCGAAGCGCTGACTCGCTCGCCCACTCTTGATAATCGCGTATTCTATTGAATTTCGATTTATTATAGCACATTCAATCCATAAATGCAAGCCCTTTTTCGACACTTGAAACCAATCAAAAATATGATATACTAAAAAAGAATACAAATACTCTTTGAAAGATGGAAAGGAGTCTTTATGAAAAGCCATCTTCGCCTTCAGAAAAAAATCCTGACGTTCGGACTTGCACCAGAAGCAATCGAAAAGCTTCAGGCCGTCCTGCGCTTGAGCGGCGTGACGGTTGTGCCGGTCAGCCGCGCATCCGCTTCCCTCCCGCTGTTTCGCATTGTGGACACGCCCGAAGAAGCACCCGCCGAAGCATTTGAGGAATCGCTGCTGCTGTTTGCCGATTTCGACCGCAAGAGCCTGCATGAAACGCTCAACCGCCTGGAAAAGGAACATTTTTCGGCCGATTACCGCGCCGTCATCACACCGACCAACCGCGACTGGCTGCCGGATCGGCTGTTTGACACCTTAAGAGAAGAAAAGAAAGCACTCGACTCCATCCGGAAAAACAAGGAGTCTGAAACATGACCCCCGTCTGCATCGGCATTGCGGGAGGGTCGGCGTCGGGCAAAACCACCGTCGTGCGAACCATAAAAGAAGCGTATCAGGGACGCGTCACCGTCATCAGCCACGACAGCTACTACAAAGCGCAGGACGACAAACCGATGAGCGCGCGCATTCGCCAAAATTACGACCATCCGGATGCGTTTGAAACCGATCGGCTGGTACGGGATTTAGAAGCGCTTCGCGCGGGAAAACCGGTGGACATCCCGGTCTATGATTTTGCTGCGCACACCCGCGCAAAAGAAACCAGACATTTAAAACCGGCGCCCTTTCTGTTGGTCGAAGGCATTTTGATCCTCAGTGATCCAAATCTGCGCAAGCTTTTCGATTACGCGCTCTTTTTGGACACCCCGGAAGAAGAACGTCTGGCTCGCCGGATTGCCCGCGACCAGATTGAGCGGGGACGGAGCGAAGCATCCATTCGCGAACAAATTGCCAAAACGGTGGAACCGATGTATCGCCAATACGTCGCGCCCAGCAAACAATATGCCAACCGTGTCTTTGAGGGAAAAAGCTCCGCGCTGGTCGCAAAACATCTGCTGGAATGGATGAAAGCCCACGAAGCATCCTCCAATAGTTTCAACAACTAAAAACGGCGTCTGCTTTGCAGACGCCGTTTTTTCATTCAATAATATTGATCCACTCCTCCTGCGAACAGTCAAAGCGATGTTCACAAGTTTCTTCTTCGGTAAAGAGGCGCACCATATGTTCCATCCCGCTCGCAAGCTGCAAGGTAGGAAAGGATGCAAGCGGCACCCAGCGCACCTTTCCTTCCCGGGAATCGTGGAGCGTTCCGGAAAAATCCGACGTGCGGTAACAAAGGACCACATAACGGCTGCCGTCCTCCTGCGGCCACCATTTGACGCCGCAAAGTTTGAGATGATCGACGGTCAAGCCGGTTTCCTCCCACACTTCCCGCTTCACCGACGCCAAAAACGATTCGCCCGGTTCCACATGCCCGCCGGGAAAGGTCGCCCCCGGCCAATCGGGGTCGTTTCGTTCCTGGATCAGCACATTGCCCTCTCCATCGGAAATCATGCACATATTGGTAAAGACAACCTGTTCCATCTTATGCCTCCTGCACCATGCCGTCGTGAAGCGCCTTCAGTTGACGGCGAAGCTCTGAAACTTCGAGCTGTCCGGGAGCGGAAACTTTTCCGACCGCGCCAAAGGTCAGCACCGATCCGGTGCGCTCTCCCTCCACGCGAGAACGAACGCCCAACGCCCCCATCGACATGGTAATCGCAAGCTTTGCCTGCGGGCGGTTGGTGTATTCCCTCGTTGCCGCCAACAGCGCCTCGACATCCGAAGGGTTCTGCGGCATCACGGCGAGTTTTACAAAATCGCCGTCGAGTGCTTCCAGCGCGCACAAAATATGCACCAACTCCGGCTGAGGAGCGGTATACTGAAAATTGTGATTTGACACAATGACAAAAACGCCCAGTTCACGCAAACGGCGGCAAAGCTCTTTGACGCGAACGCCTTTTGCAAACCCTTCGACATCGATCAAATCCACTTGTTTGCCGGAGGCTATGGCGCACAAAAGCGACTCATAATTTTCCCCTTCGATCGCCTGTTCTCCGCCTTCCGCCGCGGTGCGAAAGGTAAACAGCAGCCGTTTGGGCAAAAGCAATGGCCGAAGCCACGCCAGCACGTCCAACACCGCTTTCGGATCGGCTCCCGCCAAAAAATGGTCGGCACGCCATTCCACCAATTCAGCATCCACGCCATCCAGCAGTTTTGCCGCCTCACGAATTTCCTGTACCGTTTTTCCCATGAGCGGCACGCAGATCTTCGGCATCCCCACACCGAAGGTCAACCCGCAAATGGTTTGTTTTGCTCCCATTCGATATTCCCCTTCCCTCAAAGGCTGTCAAATACAAATAAAAAAAGCACTTGCATTTGCAAGTGCTTTTTTTCTGGCTGGGCTGGCAGGATTTGAACCTGCGGAATGCTGGAGTCAGAATCCAGTGCCTTACCACTTGGCGACAGCCCAACGAACGTTTATTATTATACCACGGATTTTTAATTTGTCAAGCACTTTTTTCAAGTTTTTTTGACATTTTTTCATCCGGTATCAACGAACGGCTTAGCCAAACGTTTCCTTCCAGCCTTACGAAAAAGCAACCAACCAATGTTGGTTGCTTTTTGGCTGGGCTAGTTGGATTCGAACCAACGGAATGACGGAGTCAAAGTCCGCTGCCTTACCGCTTGGCTATAGCCCAATATGGGGTGGATAGTGGGATTCGAACCCACGGCCTTCAGAGCCACAATCTGACGCGCTAACCAACTGCGCTATACCCACCATATGGCACGCCCAACAGGATTCGAACCTGTGGCCTACTGCTTAGAAGGCAGTTGCTCTATCCAGCTGAGCTATGAGCGCTTATCCTATTGGGATATGGAGCGGGTGATGGGAATCGAACCCACGCGACCAGCTTGGAAGGCTGGGATTCTACCATTGAACTACACCCGCATGTCTTGGTTTCGGATGTTTATCCGCTCCCGTAACAGCAGGACTTATTATAACAGCAGTTTCCAAATTTGTCAACTACTTTTTTACTTTTTTAAAAATCAGCTGAAAAAATTTTAAAATCGCACGATTCCTTGTTGTAATTTACCAATTTCCATGATATACTGAATAAAAATCAGCATAAACGAAAGGATGGAGCACGCCTATGAAAATCCGAAAAGCAGTCATTCCGGCTGCGGGTTTGGGGACCAGAGTTCTCCCCGCTACTAAAGCCATGCCAAAAGAAATGCTGCCCATCGTAGACAAACCAGCCATTCAATATATTGTCGAAGAAGCCGTTGCAAGCGGTATCGAAGAAGTCTGCATCATTTTAAGCCGCGGCAAAAGCGTGGTGGAAGATCATTTTGACCGTTCGCCCGCGCTGGAAGACCGTCTGCTTTCTTCCGGTAAAATCGATCTCTATAATGAAGTCGTTCAAATTTCCCAGCTGGCTAACGTGGTGTACGTGCGTCAGCAGGAACAAAAAGGTTTGGGACATGCCATCGCTTGTGCCAGAAGTTTTGTGGGAAACGAACCTTTTGCCGTGCTTTACGGCGACGACGTCATCATCAGCAAAACGCCCTGCTGCAAACAACTGATCGATCAATATGAAGAATATGGGCTGGGATGCGTCTGCATGCGGGAAGTGCCGTTTGAACAAGTTTCCCGCTATTCTTCGATGAAAGTATCCCTGCTTCATGACAATGTTTACCGCATCAGCGACATGGTGGAAAAACCGCAGACGCCGGAGCTTGCTTTCTCCAACTTTTCCATTTTGGGACGCTGCATCCTGCCGCCGGAAATTTTTGATATTCTCGATGTGATTCCGAAAGGTGCGGGCGGCGAATATCAGCTGACCGACGCCATGAAGCTGCTTGCCCAGCAAAAAGGCATGATCGGCGTGGATTTCGAAGGTACGCGCTACGACATGGGAAACAAACTGGGCATTTTGCAGGCAACCGTGGAAACGGCGCTGCGCCATCCGGAACTGGCTGCACCGTTTAAAGAGTATTTAAAACAAGTGGTACAATCGTTCGAATAAGTAGTTTTCTATGTCTGTGAAGAAGGTAAAGGAGTTTCTATGGATACCATTGGCATCATCGGCGGAGCGGACGGACCAACCCAAGTCTATGTGACCGGGAGTTCGGGCGGATCGGCGATCCCCTGGATCATTGCCGGCGTGCTGTTAGTCGCGGCAGTCGTCTTAGTTCTCGTTCTCCGTCACCGCCGTAAATAATGTGAAAAACGTCCCGCAGTTGCGGGACGTTTTTTTGCGTTTATTTCTCGTACAAGAATTTTTCCGGAAGTGTGACCTGAAAATCCACTGCCAAATCTCTGAAATTCTGCGGCGTGATCGTCTGACGCTTCTGCGGCGCCATCGAAAGCACCTTGACCAAAATTTCTGCGGCTTTTTCCACCGTGTGCATCAGGCCAAACGTGAGGTCAAATGTCTCCCCGGAACAGAACATGCCATGATGCGCCCAGATCGCCACGTCGTACTCCTTCATCAAACGGCTGGTTTTCACCGCAATCGCGCGTCCGCCCGGCACCATCCAGTCAACGACACCGATGCCGTCCGGGAACACTACCGGGCATTCCGTTGCCATTTCCCACAGTTCGCGGGTAAATACTTCGTCTTTTAAAGGCAGTACAAAGGTCAGCGCAATGGTGTTTGCGGGATGCGCATGATAGATCACGCGATGTTTGCCGCCGGACACCGCCTTTTTCACTTCATGATTCATCAAATGGCTCGGCAGTTCGCTGGTCGGGCGGCCGCCGTTTTCCAGTCCCCACCAGATGCGGTACTCTTCGCCCGCTTCGTCCACTTCCAAAATGCAGGTCGTATCCGCCGGATCAATCGAAGCGTTGCGGAAAAACTTTCCGCTTCCCGTCACCATAAAGTATTCCCCCGCCAAACCGGGAACGCTGGTGCCGATGGGCTGCCACGGCTGTTCTGCTCCAAAATACGGGCGCACAGCCTCTACCTCTTCCGGTTTGATGCGGTAAGAAAGATTGCCGCCGTTTCGTTCATGCCAGTTTTGTTCCCATCCGTCCTGGCACATGCGGATGAATCCCTGTACAAAAGGAACCTGTAAAATTTCCATGATTTTTCCTCCCATCAGCACCGTTTGCTGAGTACCTCTTCTTCATATGTTTTGACAACATCATACCACGCTTCGCCCACGGGTGCCCCGTTTTGTGCGCAAAACTGATCCCACACCGCACCAAAGGGATAGGTTTTCAGTTCCTCCTGCCGCATCATCAGTTCTGTGAAGCGGTTTTCTTCCTGCAGGCGTTTCAACAGCTCATGCGGGGTGAGCAGCGCATAAAGCAGCGCCTTTTGGAAATTGCGCATCCCGATCGTCCATGCCGCCACGCGGTTGATGCTGGCGTCGAAGAAATCGAGTCCCACTTTCACGCGATCGAGCGCATCGTTTCGAACGATTTCTTTGGCAAGCTCGCGGGTTTCATCGTCAAAGAGCACGACATGGTCGGAATCCCAGCGTACCGGACGGGTGACATGCAGCGCAATTTGATCGAAAAAGAGCAGCATCGACGAAATTTTGTCCGACACAACCTCCGTCGGGTGATAATGCCCATTGTCCATCAGCGGCAAAATTTTGCGGGCAGCGGCGTAATTCACGGTAAATTCCGAAGAACCGACGGTATACGATTCCATCCCGATGCCGAACACCTTCGATTCGAGCGATACCAGCACCTTGGTGCGGTCATACGGAATGGACAAAATCTCATCGAGCGACTGGGCAAAACGCGCGCGCGGCCCCAAACGGTCGGCAGGAATATCCTTATACCCGTCCGGGATCCAGATATTCATCACGCAGGGCTGTCCGAGTTCTTCGGCAAAATACTGCGCAATGCGGATACAGCACTGGCAATGCCGCACCCAAAACGCCCGCACGGTTTCATCCGGATGTGAAAGCGTGAGGTTGTCCTTCACCATATCATGGGAAAACAGCGTGGGATTAAAGTCCAAACCAATGCCCCGCTCTTTGGCAAAGGACACCCATTTGGCAAAATGCCGCGGCTTTAGCGCATCGCGGTCGGCAAATTCCCCTTCCTCAAAGATCGCATAGTTCGCATGAAGATTTAATTTGTGCTTGCCCGGCACCAGCGAAAAAACCAAATCGATATCGGCCATCAGTTCTTCGGGGGTGCGTGCCTTGCCGGGATAATTGCCGGTCGCCTGAATGCCGCCGGTAAGCGGGCCGTCGTGGTCAAAGCCAGTGACGTCATCCCCCTGCCAGCAGTGCATCGAAATCGCATAACGCTGCAATACGTCCAGCGCATGAACCGGATCCACCCCGATCGCCCGGTACTGTTCATAGGCGTCCAGAAAACGAGTTTCCAAAGTCATCTTACATTCCTCCCTCGATTGGCTGATAGGTTTCAATGGCAAACGAATCAAATACGAATCTTCGCGCCGCCATCACATCCGTCAGTTTTTGATCTTTGAGCAGCTGCACCAGCAAATTGCCGATGGCGGTCGCCTCCGCAGGCCCAGAATACACCGTCTTTTGAGCGGCTTTAGCAGTCAGCTCGTTGAGGTAAGCGGCGTTGGAGCCGCCCCCGACGATATGAATGGCTTCATATCTTTTTTGGGTGAGCTGTTCGATCTCCCGTACCGTCTGGGCATAGCTTTCGGCTAAACTGTGATAAATCACATGCGCCAATTCGCCCGGCGTTTCGGGAATGGGCTGCCCGGATTCCCGGCAAACGCCGCGAATCGCATCGATCATCCGCTCGGGCGCCAAAAAACGCGCGTCGTTGACGTCCACCCGGGAAGGAATGGCACAGCCCTTTGCCATGGTGCAAAGCTCGGCAAAGGAATACCGGTCGTCCAATTCGTGACGCACGCTTTGAATCATCCAAAGTCCCATGATATTTTTGAGAAAACGGAAACGCTTTTCATAACCGCCCTCATTGGTAAAGTTTGCAGCCTCACTTTCCGGTGTCGCGAGCGGCTGTTTTCGTTCGGTTCCCATCAGCGACCAGGTGCCGGAGCTGATATAAAGAAAATCGTCCGTCAAAGCCGGAACGGCGAGTACCGCGCTTGCCGTATCGTGCGTCGCGGTCTGCACCACTTCAAGCGAAAAGCCCACAGTCTCCTCGACTTCCCGCTTCAGACACCCAACGGAAGTTCCCGGCATGGTGATTGTTCCAAACAGCCGTCTGGGATAGCCGAGTTTGTCCAGCAGTTCCCAGTCCCAATCGCCGGTTTGGAGAGAAACCAACTGGGTGGTCGTTGCGTTGGTATATTCCGTTTTCTTCACCCCGGTCAGGCAGTAGTCTAAGTAATCAGGAATCAGCAAAAACGACGCCGCACGCTCGAAAAGTTCGGATTCCTGACATTTCGTCGCCATCAGCTGATAGACGGTATTAAACGGCTGTTTTTGAATGCCGGTCCGGCGGTACAGTTCCGAGAGAGGCAGAATGTTCGAAACTTGCTGCTCCATCCCTTCGGTGCGGTGATCGCGGTAGCCGTAGGTGTGCCCCAGCACCTCACCGTTTTCGTCCAACAGTACGCCGTCAACCG
>CALXIC010000136.1 GCA_944388265.1 uncultured Clostridia bacterium
GATCGAAAAGTTCGGCGGGTGCCTTTCCGGTTCACAATTGTGAGTCGTTAGACTGCAGACAAAAAACAGAGGTAACTTTGTTGGACAAAACTGCAGCCATGCTTTACATCATCTGAAAGGAGAACTAGAATCTATGTGCGGAATCGTTGGATATGTCGGAAAGCAGCAGGCTTCCGACATTTTGGTCAATGGACTTCGCAAGCTGGAATATCGGGGGTATGACTCGTCCGGCATTGCAGTTTTTGAACAAGGTCAGATCAAAGTCATCAAAGCCAAAGGGCGTATGGATGACTTGGAAGATAAAATTCTTGAGCTTGGAAAGCCAAAGGGGGTCTGCGGCATCGGACACACCCGGTGGGCAACGCACGGAGAACCGTCGGATATCAATTCCCATCCTCACGGCAGCAAAACGCTCTCGATTGTTCATAACGGGATCATTGAAAACTATTTGGAACTGAAAGCACGGTTGGAAGCGCATGGGTATGTGTTTGAATCGGAAACGGATACCGAAGTGCTGGCCAAATTGTTGGATTACTTTTACGAAGGCAATCCCTTTGAGGCCATCAAACGCGTGCTGCACCGTGTGCATGGGTCGTATGCGCTCGGCATGATTTTTAAAGATCATCCCGATCAGATTTTTGCGGTTCGAAAAGACAGTCCGCTGATCGTCGGTTTGGGAACGGATGAAAACTTCATCGCTTCCGATATTCCGGCAATTTTGCGCTACACGAAAAATTATTATCTGCTGGAAGAAAACGAAATCGTCACACTTTCCGATCAAAATGTACTCATTCAAAATCTGGATGGGGAAATGCTGACCAAAGAAGTGTTTACGGCAAAATGGGATTTGGAAGCGGCAGAGAAGGGCGGATTCCCGCACTTCATGCTGAAGGAAATCTTTGAGCAGCCGGAAGCGCTTCGTAAAACCATTTCACCGCGGCTAAAAAATGGACTTCCGGAATTTGAACTGGATTTGTTGCAGCAGGATGCGGTGAATCGGTATCAAAAAATCCACATTGTAGCCTGTGGCACGGCGATGCACGCCGGTATGGTTGGGAAGGCGCTGTTCGAAAAATGGACCAGAATTCCCACCGATGTCGCGATTGCATCCGAATTCCGGTATAACGATCCCATTTTATCGAAAGAGGATTTGGTCATCATTGTGTCGCAGTCCGGAGAGACGGCGGATACCTTGGCAGCACTTCGACTCGCCAAACAGCGCGGCGTGCCGACGTTGGCTATCGTCAATGTGGTCGGCTCTTCGATTGCCAGAGAAGCGGACGGCGTGCTCTATACTTGGGCAGGACCTGAAATTGCAGTAGCCAGTACCAAAGCCTATACCGTGCAGATTTCAATGTTTTATTTGTTGGCTTTTCATTTTGCCCGCATGCGCAAATTGTTTACCGATGAGGAAACGGCGGTTTATTGCCAGAAGATGCTGGAAATCCCGGAAAAGATGAACGAGATTTTGCA
Source organism: uncultured Clostridia bacterium (assembly GCA_944388265.1). GTDB lineage: Bacteria > Bacillota > Clostridia > Oscillospirales > Ruminococcaceae > CALXIC01. The sequence goes on from CALXIC010000136.1 coordinate 1,474, forward strand.
GCATACGGATGAATGCAAATATTACGCATCCAGATTCCAAAATTCATCCGATTTGTTCTTTATTGGCCGAGGACTGGATTATTCCATGTCGTTGGAAGGTTCGCTCAAACTCAAAGAAATCTCCTATATTCACAGCGAAGCCTATGCAGCAGGGGAACTCAAACACGGGACCATTTCGCTCATCACGGACCGAGTGCCGGTCGTTGCCCTGATGACGCAGCCCAAGCTGTATGAAAAAACACTCAGCAATGTAAAAGAAGTCAAAACCCGCGGGGCCTGTGTTTTGCTGATGGCTTCTTCAGGCCTGCCGGTTTCTGAGGAATCCGCGGACTATATTCTTTGGATTCCGGAAGCGGACGACATTCTGATGCCGCTTTTGTCGGTGATCCCGCTTCAACTGTTTGCCTATTATACCGCGGTGCTGCGTGGTTGCGATGTGGATAAACCGCGTAATTTAGCCAAATCAGTGACGGTCGAATAAGGATTTACGAGTATTGACAAAAAGGGGGTGCCCGGAAATGAAAAAATATAGTTTTCGGCAAATAGCAACCGATTCATTGATATCCGCAGGCTTCATTACACCGGGCACCATTATTTCCTGTTTGGTATCGGGAGCATCTTATGGATATTCTCTCCTGTGGGCACTCTTTTTATCGTATGTGTGCGCCGCTTTTTTTCAGGGACAAATGCTTCGCTTGGGTATTGTTACACAAAAGGGGTATCTTCGAAATTTTCGGTTGGGTTATTCCAGTCGAATATTTCGCTTCCTTTGGGTGCTGATACTGAGCGTGATCCTGTTTATAGGTGCAGTTGCTTATGAAGCGGTCAATTTCAGCAGTTTACAGGCGGGGATCTATTGTATTTTTCCAACGCTTCGAAGCAGGTGGATCCTCATTTTACTCTTTCTGCTGTTTTGTCTGCTGGTGATCAGCCGTTTTTATCAAAAAATGGAAAATGTGCTGGTGGTGCTTTTGGTATTTGTCAGCGTACTCTTTTTGGTCACCAGTGTGATCACACCGGTGGAATGGCCCACGCTCCTGAAAAATTTGCTGATTCCAACCATATCTGGAACACCAAACAATTGGCTTTGTATTTGCAGCTTGGTTGGCACGGTTGTAGTACCGTATGCATTATTCATGTCCGCCCGAGATGCTGCGGTGCGCTGGCAGCACGATTTGCATTCTGCACGCATCAATAGCCTGATTGTGATTTTATTGTCCGGCGTGATTTCCATCGCCATTATGATTGCCGCAGTCAATAACTTGAGCCGCGATACCGAAATTTATTCCTCCGCTGCCGCATTTGCCGCCGTTTTTCAGCTGTTTGAGGGTACCCGCTCCCAACAGCTTTTGGGAATTTGCTTGTTCATCTCTGCGTTTTCCTGCGGGCTGATGATTCCGGTATACAGTGCGATGGTAGTGCGTCATTTTCTTCCTCATGAAATCAAAGTGCTAAAGTGGATTCCATCGGCTTTGGCGGTCTTGGTTTTATTG
>CALXIC010000137.1 GCA_944388265.1 uncultured Clostridia bacterium
GCCGATTGCAGTTTTATCGGAATATACAGAAAAAGAGTACGAACCCTTCGATCCGTACTCTCGTTTCTACCCTGCAATGCCGATTTCTGTGTGTTTTTCGGATACTGCCTTATACACACTCGGCAAACGACACGGCTCTTTTTATGATAATCCCAAAGCATTGAGCACCAAACCGGCAACCACCGCTGCCGCAAAGGTGCAAACCAAAATCAAAATCCCGTTTTTGACCGATTTCTTCTGGCGGAACAGAATCAAAAAGCCAAAACCAGCACCGGTGGAAAGCCCCGCTACCGCAGAACCGAAGCTGATGGTGCCCTGCATATAGAGTTCCGTCAGCAGCACCGAAGTGGTGCATCCGGGAATCAAGCCAAGCACCGCCGTAATCACCGGCTGAAACACGCTGTTCGACAAAAGCGCCGCTTCCAGCCGGGCTTCTCCGAGCAGATAAATGATGACGTTGATCGCCGTCAGCGTCACCGCGATGTACAGCACCGTTTTCACCGTATGGCGCAGTGCATTCATGAAAATCGACGGCTGATGATGCGCGTGGCAATGTTCGTCGCAGTCCATCAAATCGATGGGGTCGTGCAAAACCACCAGCTGTTCGTTGCGAAACACCGTCCGGCTGAAGAGATAGCCCGCCAAAACGGCAATCACCACTTTGCAGATCAACAATTTGGCAACGGTCGTCACATGGCTGGGATTGGAAAGCAAAATGGGCAGTGCTTCATCCGATGTGGAAATGAATACCGCAATCAGCGTACCCGCGCCGATGACTCCACTGTGATAGAGCGTTGCAGAAGCCGCGGAAAATCCGCACTGCGGAATGCAGCCCAGCAAAGCGCCCAGCGGCGGACCAAACTGATGATCCTTATAGCGCAGGAGCTGTTCGGCTTTGAATTTATGCTCCACCAATTCAATCAGCAGATAAACCACCAGCAAAATCGGAATGGAGCGCATAATATCGGTGAGTGTTTCCAATAATGTCTCGATCAAAGCAAAATCCTCTTTCTTAGTTTTAACTAACTATACCATAGGCGCAGCCGTTTGTCAAAGAAATCGACCGTTCCCTTTCAGAATCAGCAAAACGAAAAAAAGCAGACGTCAAAGACGTCTGCTTTTCGTCATTCTTCCAACACCGCAAGTACGATCGCCTGCGCCAGCGTATCGGTGTGCGTCAAGCTCACCGAAAACCGCTTGCCTGCCGCGCATTTCGCTGCATTGCCGGTAAACACAAAGTACGGCGCCCCCCATTCATCCCGCAGGACGGAAATTTCATTGAGGGAAAAATGCCGAATTCCGGTACCAAGCGCTTTGGAAAACGCTTCCTTCGCCGCAAAATTCGCCGCAAGTCCCGGATAGGGGTTTTTGCGCTTCGCAAAAAACGCCCGCTCTTCTGCTGAAAAAAGCCGCTCGGCAAAACGGTCGTTTTGCATCGCCTGACGAATGCGTTCAATTTCAATCAGGTCAATGCCGACGGATGGCGCGTTCAATCTTTCAAAACCCCGCGTTTGAGATAATCACGGCAGCCATCCATAATATGATCGTTGGGGCTGAAGAGCAGCAGCATGTGACCGTATTTTGCGTGATCGGTCACCGCATACCAGCAGTCTTCTCCGCGCGGATCGCGGGCAGCTTCCACCTTGCTGGCAAAATTCTGACGGCTGAGTTCTTCCGCATGATCGGCATATTTACCCATTTCGGTAAAATTGCGGACATTGACCGTCACCATGCGTTTACGTTTGCGCTGGCTGATAATCTTATCGACGTCGATTTCTCCGTTGGTGAGAATGTATTCATATTCCAAATTGGTCGTTCCCCACAGGTACCACACGCCGTACGCTGCACCTGCCACAATAAAAATGGAAAAGGAAGCAAACAATGCACTAAATGCGGGAAGCACAAAAAATGCTAAAAATGCAACGATGACGAATGCCGTCAAGAGTCCGCCCCGCTTCATCATATCCATCGGGGTAAGCTGTTTTTTGACCAATTGTTCATAAAAAATATCCATGAGACCTGCTCCTTCAAGTGAGATTAGTCTTATTATAAAGGATATTAAGCCAAGATTCAACAAGTTTTGTCAGATTTGCACTTGAAAAAATGTAAATAATTTATTATAATAAAAATGTTTGAAACACTAGGATGAAGGCCAGTACGCAAAAACATCCCACACCACAGAGAAAAACCGTCACCGGCTGCAAGCGGTTTGTGTGCGTTTTCTGCGGAATTTTCCCTTCGGAGTGGCACCGCTGAACCTTTTTAGTAGGCGGCGACGGGCAAAGCTCCCGTTATCCAGCTCAATGAGTGCTCGCTTTGCGAGAATCAGGGTGGTACCGCGCAGCTTCGTTCTGCGTCCCTTGAATGTTTTGGGACGCAGAACTTTTTTTATGTCCCAAGAACCGATCATTCATTATTTCAGGCAGGAGGAAACACTATGAAACAAGCGTTGGAGCAAATCAAACAGGCTGCCATCGAACAGCTTGAAAACTGCACCGATCTGAAAGCGCTCGAAGAACTCAAAATCAAATATCTGGGTAAAAAGGGCGAACTGACCGCCATTTTAAAACAGATGGGCAAACTTTCCAAAGAAGAACGCCCGGTCATCGGTCAGCTTGCAAACGAAGTGCGCGCGACGATCGAAGAAGAGGTCAAAACCCGCACCGAACAGCTGCAGCAAAAAGCGCTGGAAGAACAGCTCAAATCCGAAAAAATCGACGTCACCATGCCGGGACAAACCTTTGAACTGGGCAAAAAGCATCCGCTGACCATCGTCATGGACGAAGTGAAACAGATCTTTTTGGGCATGGGCTTCGACGTGGTAGACGGTCCGGAAGTGGAACTCGACTACTACAACTTTGAAGCGCTGAACATCCCGAAAGACCACCCGGCGCGCGATACGCAGGACACCTTCTACATCAACGACAACGTCCTGCTGCGCACCCAGACTTCCCCGATGCAGATCCGCACGATGGAACAGCGCAAACCGCCGATCCGCATCATCGCACCGGGACGCGTTTACCGTTCGGACGCTTTGGACGCGACTCATTCGCCGGTTTTCCATCAGATCGAAGGCATGGTCGTGGACAAAAACGTCACCATGGCAGACCTCAAAGGCACGCTGGAACTCTTCATCAAGAGCCTGTACGGCGAAGATTCGGTCATCCGTCTGCGCCCGCACCACTTCCCCTTCACCGAACCGTCGGCGGAAATTGACGTCATGTGCTACAACTGCCACGGCAAAGGCTGCCGTTTGTGCAAAGGCGAAGGCTGGATCGAAATCCTCGGCGCCGGCATGATCCATCCGAAGGTGCTGAGCGTCTGCGGCATCGATCCGGAAGAATACTCGGGCTTCGCTTTCGGCATCGGGCTGGAACGTATCGTCATGCGCCGCTTTGCCATCGACGACATCCGCCTGTTCTTTGAAAACGACAAACGGTTCCTCGACCAGTTTTAATTGATAGAGAAGGAGAAATACTATGGATCTTTCATTGAGATGGTTATCCGATTATGTGGATCTTGGAGAGAAATCTCCCAAAGAATTCTGTGACGCACTCACCCTTTCCGGCTCGAAAGTAGAAAATTACACCATCGAAGGCAGCGAAATTTCCAACGTCGTCGTCGGTAAAGTGCTTTCGCTGGAACGGCATCCCGATTCCGATCATCTGTGGATCGTACAGGTGGACGTCGGCGAAGAAGAACCGCTGCAGATCGTCACCGGCGCACAAAACGTGGTTCCGGGCGCTTTGGTTCCGGTTGCGAAAGACGGCTCCACCCTGCCGGGCGGCGTCAAAATCAAAAAAGGCAAACTGCGGGGCGTCGTCAGCAACGGGATGATGTGCGGGCTGGAAGAACTGGGTCTGACCGCTCACGACTTCCCCTACGCGATTGAAGACGGCATCTTCCTCATCGAAGAAGACTGCAACGTAGGCCAGGACATCCAGAGCGCCATCGGACTCAACGATTGCAGCGTGGAATTTGAAATCACCTCCAACCGTCCGGACTGTCTTTCGGTGCTGGGGCTTGCCCGTGAAACGGCGGCTACCTTCGGTATTCCGATGAAGGAACACACCCCGAACGTCAAAGGCTGCGGCGGCGACGTCAACGACTATCTGAAAGTATCGATCGAAGCGCCCGACCTTTGCCCGCGCTACATGGCGCGCATTGTCAAAAACGTCAAGATCGGTCCTTCCCCGCGCTGGATGCGTGAACGTCTGCGCGCTTCGGGCGTACGTCCGATCAACAACCTGGTGGACATCACCAACTACGTCATGCTCGAATACGGCCAGCCGATGCATGCATTCGACCTGCGCTACGTCAACG
>CALXIC010000138.1 GCA_944388265.1 uncultured Clostridia bacterium
TCGTAGGTGCAGGCGTAGGCTCCGTGGTCGGTGCCGGCGAGGGCTCCGTGGAGGGAACCGGTGTCGGATCGGTGCTCGGCGAGGGCTCCGGCTTCTTAACCGTGTACGAAACAGTGGGCTTCAGGAATTCTTCCGGCTCGCCCGCTGTGCCGTTGGAGTCTACCGGGTACAGCGTAGCGCTGTTGTTCGTGTAGAGTCCGTCGTAGTCCTGGCTGCCGTCCTGATCGTACTGGCCGTACGTGCCGGGCTCGGTCTTCGGGTTCGTGAGCTTCACGGTATACGTGAGCGTGACCGGCTCAAAGTTCGAAACCGGAACATTGATCTGCCAGACGAAGTGCTCGTCCTTTACGGCTTCGCTGCCGTTTGCATAGTAGGTCAGCACATAGGAATACTCGCCATCTCGCAGCTCGCCGAAGCCGTAGGACGTATCATTGATCTTCGTGGTCTTGAGCGTTTCGCCGCCGACGGTCATCGTGAGGTTCGCCGCGTCATTGACGAAGTCGAAATTGTAATCATCGGTGTGGCCGATGACGTCCACAACCTTAGAGCCCGCATCGAGCAGGTAGTAGATGTCGTTCTGAATCTGCTCGAAATCGACGGATTTACCGCCTGCGAGGTAGTTCATGAACGAAGTAGCCCACGGATGGTCAGCATTCGTGCTGGCAAGCATTGCATAGCAGTGATACTTGGAAGCGGCCTGGCTGTACGCTTCATAAGTCCGGTACAGCGCTTTGTCGATTGACATCGCGTAATTGGTGCGATCGTCATAAGCGACGTAGTGGTTCTCACCGTCCTTGGAGAAGGGGGTTCCGTACGGATAATCAAACCACTCGCCGTCCCGCGCAATCAGCGCCTGCACTTTGCCGAGATATGCTTCCCAGCTGCCCGGAGCAGCGTTGCTGCCATACTTTGTGGCCCAGTTGTCGGGACCGGCAAAAATGTTCGTCTTGTCTGCGTTTTCAAGTCCGATCGCGGTCGGCTCCTCGTTGTACATATACGTGATGCCATCGCTGACGAAAATCAGGTACTTGCGGTCGTCCGAGACGCTCGTGTCGCTTTCCAGCATGTCGATGCCGGCCAACAGACCCGCGTGCGTGTTGGTGCCGCCGCTTTGCGTATCTTTGATTGCGGTTTCGATCTTGTCGTATTCTGTGGCGAGATCAAAGAATCCGTTCTTATGGGCTTCCTTATTGAAGATCACAACGCCGACATTGACTTTTGCGCCTGTTTCCTGAATCTGCGCCTGCAGGTTTTTCAGCATTTCGAGCGCCTGATCCTCAAGCTCTGCACTCGTGGACTTATCCAGAACAAACACAACGTCGGAGGCGAGCTGCGCCTCAGCGGAGGGCAGGGACAGCGTCACGTCGGATTCAAAGTTCTCATCCAGATTGGTCGCCGTCTTGGACTTCGAAACATCCCAGTCGCCGCTTTCAATCGGCGGAACAGGCTCCTTCTCGGTGTTCGTGAAAGTTACCGTAACGGTGTCGTTGTTGATGCTGCCGACAGCGTTTTCGGAAGAAGAAACATAGCTGTTATTCTCACTTTCGGTGACTTCGTACTTGGTACCCGGAAGAAGGTCTTTAACCGTGATGCTCTCACCAGCGCCCATTGCAACGGTGAAAGATCCGTTTTCCAGAGTAACGGTCTGCGTGTTGCCGTCCGGATCAATATAATCATATCGACCGTTAAGAACGCGACCGCCTTCACGTGTCAGCTTAACAGTGAATTCAAAATCGACGGTGCTTTCGGTGGCGCCGGGAACAACTTTTTCAATCTTCAGATCACCGGCATCCACATATTCGTCGATGACGATTGCGTTTTTGGCAATGGTGAAGATCTCCTGTGCAGGCGCGTTGATTTCAATAAACTGACCTGCGGTTCCATAGTCATCCAACGCACCTTCAATAGCGTCGATCGAGCCGGCGCCGCTGGTGGGATCCGCATACCATGTTGCGATTTTTCCTGCCTCTTTCGGTGCATAGAATCTGGTGCCATAGTCATCGGCTGCATACCAGTAGGCGTCCGCAACGAAACTGTGGTCATTCATCTTGTTGCTTGTTAAGGCGGAAACCATTACATCGTCTTCCTGATTAATACCGCCAACGATGGTATAGGAGAATGTATTGCCGGAAATATCGACCTGCACAGCGCCGCTGTTGGCCTGGTCAAGCACAGCGATCACGGCAAAGCGATCGGAAGAACCGGAAATGGTATTGCCGGTAATGGTCATGGGTTTCTGGGCAACGCCCTTTCCAAAGTAACCGTGTACGGCATAAGTACAATCACGAATTGTGTTGTTTGTGACGTTGCAGTTATCTGCCGCAAAATTATCGCCGTAAAACTCTATAGCCTGTTCAAAACCGGAAATGTCGCAGTAATTAACAGTGAAAGCAGGCGAGTCGAACAGAAATGCATCGCCAAGTCCGGAACCGGCAATCGTACAGTTTTCCACTGTCAAAGAGTAACCGGCACCGCCTACAGCGCCATCATGATTGCTCACAGCAGCAGAGAAAGAAGGAGACTTAACACTTCCTGCTGTAATGGTCATATTGCGGATGGTGATGTTCGAGCCGAATGCGTTGATACCGCCCGAATCGCGACCACCATCGGATGCAGCTTCTGTCAGCGTCTCGACAACAACACGGTTGCGGTCGGCGCCTTCGATGGTCAGGTCGTTGATGCCGATAATCGAAAAGCGATTGTACGTACCGCTTCCCACAGTGATGGTCCAGCCGGACGTCACCTCTTTGGTTGCAATATAATCAATTGCTTTCTGGATAGCACCGGGATCTGTGGAATCAGCGATGCTGATCGTCTTGGCTTCGTCATTGGCCTCAAACGGAAGACCAGTCTCCGGGGTGTCCGCCGGCTCATCCGCGAGCGTGGTCAGGCCGTCGTTTGCGGCGGGATCAGGCGATGCGGAGGCTTCAGCCGTCGGCTCCGCAGAGGCTTCCGGCATGGCCGTCGCTTCAGGCGTCGCGGCGGGCGTAGCTTCTGGCGTCGCGGAGGATTCCGGCGATGCAGAGGCTTCCGGCGTCTCGGAGCTTTCCGGCTCGGAAGTCTCAGGCGTGGAAGTCTCCGGTGCAGGTGTGCCCGCGGGCGCCGGTGTGCCGTCGTCTGTTGTCGTTTCCACGGTGGAGGTTTCGCCGGAAAGCACGGGGGCTTCGTCGGCGAAAACCGTCGTTCCTAAGGAAAACAGCATAAGAACGGCCAAAAACGCCGCGAGCGCTTTTGAAAGTTTTTGCGTTTTCATTTAACCTCTTATCCTTTCTTTTTATTGCAGGTTTGCAGCAAAGAAAGCGGCAGAGGTCTTTTCGGATGAACCGCGCGCCCGATAATGCAGACTTTTTCGAGCAGTCGTGCTATACTGAGTGAAAAGCAGATTTCTGCGTGGGGAGCGGTAAAAAGCACATAAAGATGAACAAAAAACCGCCCATGGTTTTGTAGGAGTTTTCAAGGAAAAAATGAACGAAATTTCCTACATTTTCCATCACGGCTTCCGAAAAAAATTTTTGCCTGTCCATCTGTGTGAACGGCATAAAAAAAGGACGGTTCCAGCCTTATTCCGTGTTGGAACCGTCCGAAGAAATTGTGATGAATGTAAAATTGCGGAAAAAATTCCCGGAGCATCGGCCGATGTTCCGGGAGCTTTTTTAGTGCATCATGATGGCGGAGATCGCATCAAGGATTTTATCGTGACATTTGCCGCATCCGGTCGAGCAGTGCGTGATCTTCTGCACATCGTCAAAAGCCTGCAGAACATCGTCGAAATGCGGGAGCTGCTGCAGCGCGTCCTCAACGTCGCCGAACGTCACCTTTTTGCAGTGGCAGATTTCGTAGCCGGGTTCCATAATCTGGGTCATTTGACTTTTCCTCCTTTCACGGAAAAAGAACAACAATATTGTATACTGCGATTTTATCACGACGCAGGGGGAAAATCAAGTGTGCGCGCAGATTTTATTCCAGCTCGAA
>CALXIC010000139.1 GCA_944388265.1 uncultured Clostridia bacterium
GATCTCCGGCAATAACGCTTGAATGTGTGTGTAATTTCGTTTTTCCATGACAATACCCCCTGATGTAGTCTATTTTCCTACATCAGGGGGTATTTTGTCACTGTCCGTTTTTACTGGACCTGTTCACAAAGCCTTCCGGGGTTTTTACAAGTGATTTACGGACGTTCGCTGATGATTGCACCGCTCATCAATTCTTTGGCGCGCTGCGCACAAAGAATTCCTAAATACGGAAATACAAAAAAGACCGGCGCGCCCAATACACACAGCACATAAAGCGGAAAGAGCGAGCAATAAAGCATCATCAAATCCAGCTGCTGCCCTTTGGTGAGCGAAACGGACCAATGGATACAGGCAACCGCCGACAGATCCTCCCGTTCAAACAAGAGCGCCGGCGCGAGAAAAAAGCGCATGGAACAGAAGAATGCCGTGAGTAATCCGCCCACCGTCGCCACCGCTTCCAGCACCAGCAAAATGCTGTACAGCAGGCTGGAGGTAAACGAGCCGGTCAGCACCATGTATTCCTCAATCTGACGCAGTATCAGCATCGGCAGCAGTGCGCAGATAAATAGGAACAACTCCCGCCACAGCATTTGCAGCAAAAATACCATCGCACGGCGATAATTTTGCGGGCGGCAGTAATAAAAAATTTCACTAAGCGAACATTCCCGATCGGAAATGATATGGTTCCAGCGCAGCTGTCCCAAAAAGACCGGACCCAAAACCAAAAAGCCGCACACCAAAAATAAGAGCAGCACCGCGACAAACAATATACGATAGGGCACCGTCATCTCCTGCCCAATATCCGGAAACAGCAGCTGCTGCACCAGCATCCACAAGAGAGAGGCCGCACCCATGCAAAACAGTCCAAAAAACACGTTTGCCGCCGCCGTTCCCCCGTCGTGCTTGAGCACCTCAAGGGCGCGGACATAGCGGTTTTTCGGCCATTCACGCTCATTCATCGCCATCTTGAGAATCCTCTGCGTAAAATTCACGGCGCATTTCATCTACGTCGTAGAAGGTATAATTGCTCGTTTCAAACTCTTCTTCCGGTTCGTAGGGCAGCTGGTCGCACACCTCAAAGGTCTGCGTATTGCTCCAAAGCTGTGCATTGACGAGCACGCTATACCCTTCCCCATATTCACAGCGCCAGTTGGTCGGTTTAAGACGCGGAAGTCCGCAGATTGCCAAAATCGACATGATGACGCCGCCGTGCGTCACCACCGCCGCTTCCGAAATCTGATGCTTCATCATATCGCGAATGATGCGGTCCATTCCTTCCAGTACACGTTTGGTAAAGTCTGCCGGGAGTTCCGCATGAGGAGGCACCGCCCCCTTGGTTCCAACCCACTGGAAAAAGGATTCGTCCTGCTCCAAATCGGCAAGCTTTTTATTTTCATAATCTCCGAAATCATATTCCCGTAGCTCGTCCACCGTGTGGATCGTCATTCCCGGATACAAAGCGCCCGCCGTCTGCACGGCGCGTTTCAAGGGGCTTGCATAAAGCTTGCCAATCCCCGGATATTCCTTTTCCTGCCGTTTGTTTAACAGCTCAGCAATGCCCTCTTCCGAGAGAGGTTCATCGGTTTTTCCAATATAGCGGCCTTCCACATTCGCAAGGGTTTTTCCATGGCGAAAGAGATAAATTTTGTAACTTCTCATCTGCATGTCCTTTCGCATTTCATATTTTTTTCATTATACGAAAAATACAATCAAAAATGAAGCAGGAAAATGTAAACATTCCTAAAATTGTGTGTTTTCTACAAATAGTAATATGTGTTTTCTCCAAAAAGTTACAATTTTTCATCAATTTCCGCCGAAATACTTTACATTTTGTAATTAAAGTGCTAGAATCTACTCTGTGAACATCACATTTGGACAAAATTTGTCCAAATGTAAGAATGAATTATACGAATCGGAATATTTTAATCGAAAGGAGGCGTCTGTATGAATCAAGAGTTTCCCCGCATCTTAACTTTGCTTCGCAAGGAACGCGGAATCAGCCAAAAACAAGCGGCCGCAGAGCTTGGCATTTCACAGGCGCTGCTTTCGCATTATGAAAAAGGCATCCGCGAATGCGGGTTGGATTTTGTGGTGCGCACCGCCGATTTTTACCAGGTTTCCTGCGATTATCTGTTGGGGCGCTCGCCGGAACGAACGGGTGCGACGATTTCGATGCCCGAACCACCGCCGGTAACCGAATCGGAAACGTCGTCTTTGCAAAATCCGCAGACCGCTTTGCAAAAAAGTTTGCTGTTCCATTCGCTCAATTTGATTTTTGAATTGCTGGAACGCTCGGAATGCGACACGTTGATCCAGTCCGTTTCCGACTATTTGATGCTTTCGGTTTATGCGTCGTTTCGTATCCTTTACGATATTCAGCCCAAAAACGAAGCCAAGCTCTTTCACATTCCGCAAGAGGTGTGCGATGCGCTGACTTCATCCTGCCAAATCCGCAAACTCGCTGCACTGCGCACCCTCCTAACCCAGCTGGACAAAAAGGAATACAAGGTGGATCGCGAACGGTTTGCGCTTTCTTCCGAAACTTTACAGCAGGAATTCCCCCTGTTTTCTTCGGCACTGTTAAACCTGATTCAAAGCAGCGAAAACCTCATCGATTCTTAAAAACGATTGCCAAAACTGCGGCAATCGTTTTTTGTTTGCTGTTTTCCAACTATTTCCATAACATCATTTGGTTTATTTCTCTCCCATTGGTTCACACTAAAAACGCAAATCCGTTTTTCAGTGGATTGTGCACCAAAAAGGAGGGACCCTCATGAAACGAAAACTGATTGCCGCTGTGCTGGCTTCTCTGTGCGTCTGCATGAGCTTTACGGCCTGCGGCGCAAGTGAAGACACCACATCGAAGACCACCTCGGAAACCGTCTCCACCGAAAGCACCTTGCCGAGCATGCTGGAAAGCGACGCCGACAAAGTTGTCAGCGGTGCGGAAAGCATCACTGATGAAATGATGCCCGATGAGAACGTTTCCAAAGAAACCTCAAAAGCTGACAAAGAAACCAGCTCCGCAGCGGAGAGTGACGCTTCCAAAGAGGAAGCATCACTCCCGGCCGCTGCCGGGTCAGCACTCGATCTTTCCGCCATCCAAACACTGGACGCCACGTTACAGGGATGGGGACACGGAGGCGATGTGACCGATGAAAATGTCCCGGTATCCTGCATCAATTTCCAGCAGACCTACGGCGATTACGGCGCCTTATTCTGGCAGGAATCGGAAGAAAAGACCATTACCCTCACCTTTGACGAAGGGTATGAAAACGGTTGTACCGCTCAGATTTTGAATACATTAAAACAAAAGAAATGCCCCGCCGTTTTCTTCATCACCGGCGACTATCTGGAACAATCCCCCGAATTAGTCCAGCGCATGATTGAAGAAGGACACCAAGTCGGCAACCACAGCGAAAATCACCCCTCCATGCCCACCATTTCTTTGGAAGAAGCCGCGGCAGAAATTACAACCCTATCCCAAGCGGTGGAAGAACAGTTCGGCTATCAGATGACGCTTTTCCGTCCGCCAAAAGGGGAATTCAGCGAACAGACCTTGGCGCTGACCCAGCAGCTCGGCTATCAGTCGGTGTTCTGGAGCTATGCTTACCAGGATTGGCTCACCGATGACCAGCCCGACCCGGAAGAAGCGCTGCAAAAGGCGATGGCAGCGGCACATGGCGGAGCCATTTATCTGCTGCATGCAGTGAGTACCACCAATACAGAGATTTTGGGCGATTTTATCGATCAGATGCGTACCGCCGGATATACGTTTACCGGGATTGAAGAACCTTCCTCCACCAACCAAAAAGAAGCGTCTTAAAAAGACGCTTCTTTTTTTTCATAAAAAACAGGGAACGCTTTGCGTTCCCTGTTTGAGCTCTTATTTAGTTTTTAAAGAGTTTCATGATCTCGTCAAAGTCCAGATCGCTCTTTGCTGCTTCCTTTTTCGGTGCAGCTGCTGCCGGAGCAGCGGTCTGCGTCGTTTCAGAAGCTTTTTCTTTCGCTTCTCCGCCGAAAGTCAGATTGCTGTTTTCGTTTTCAAAACCGGTAGCAATGACTGTGACGCGCATTTCGTCTTCCAGGCTGTCGTCGAATACCACGCCCCAGAAGATGTTTGCATCCGGATCGGCTGCATCGGCAATGATGGAAGAAGCGGTGTCCGCTTCTTCAAACGCCAAGTCGGACGAAGCCGTAATATTGATGATGATGCCTTTTGCACCGTCAATGGTGGTTTCCAGCAGCGGGCTGGAAATTGCCATCTGTGCCGCATCATGTGCTTTATCTTTGCCCTTACCGGTGCCAACGCCCATATGCGCATAACCGGCATCTTTCATGACCGAACTGACGTCCGCAAAGTCCAGGTTGATGAAGCCCGGAACCTTGATGAGGTCCGAAATGCTCTGCACGCCGTCTTTGAGGACATCGTCCGCCGCAGCAAACGCATCTTTCAGCGAACGCACACGATCGCTGATGAGTTTCAGACGTTCATTCGGAATGACCACCAGCGAATCGACGTTGTTTGCCAATTCCTGAAGACCAGCTTCTGCATTTGCCATACGGCGTTTGCCTTCAAACGCAAACGGTTTGGTCACGATACCAACGGTCAAGATGCCCATATCGCGCGCAATTTTCGCAACCACCGGAGCTGCACCCGTGCCGGTGCCGCCGCCCATGCCGGCCGTGATGAAGATCATCTGCGTGCCTTTGAGCGCATCCTGAATTTCTTCCTGACTTTCTTCCGCCGATTTCTGTCCTTTGACCGGATCACCGCCTGCACCGCGGCCTTTGGTCAATTTGTCGCCGATGCAGATTTTGTAATCGGCACTCGAAATATCCAATACGGGCTGATCGGTGTTGATGGCAATAAATTCAACGTTCTGAACGCCGCATTCCACCATGCGGTTGACTGCGTTTCCGCCGCCGCCGCCGACACCAATTACTTTAATATTTACATCATCATTATTGATTGCCTGATCAATCGTGAAAGCCATCCTGTTCATCCTCCATTTATTTATTCTTCCGCAAAGCTGTCAAGGTGTATGCCTTGACAGCTATTGATTTCATTGTCACGTTTATTATACTCTCTTTTCCCGCAATTGTCCAGCAATTTTTGTCACTGTTTGTAACTAAATTGTAACAAATTTTGTCGGTAAATGCATTTTTCTTCCGTATAATTGCACAACATGCAGCAATCAGGCATACGTACCGTCTTCCGTGGAAACATCTGCCAGCGTGCCGTCCTCCGATGCATCGTCCGTACCGTCTGTCGTATCGTCTGCATCATCCGTGCCGGTATCCTGTTTTGCATCATCGGTATCCGCTTGGTCATCCGCCGCAGTGCTGCCGTTCGCATCCTGACCAACTGTGACCACCAAACCGTTTTCCTTTTGAACTTCCATTGTCATCGGACGGAAATAGGCTTTGGAAATGGTCTGGGCATCGATCACGCCTTCCTGACCCTGCACATATTCCTCAATGACCTTCTGGACAATTTGCAGTTTGTATTCCAGTTCTACCGCAGTTCCAAGCTGTACGGTGATCTGATCGTTGTAGCAAAACGTAATCTCGCCGATTTCACTGAAGGATACCGCCGTCACCGAAGTAAAATCATATTTTTTCATCGCCTGAACCAGCCGCAGCATGGGGCGGTATTCTTCACTGTCCTCTACAAAATCGCCTTCTTTAAAATGAGAAAGGTCAATTCCGCCGATCAAAATAATATCGGAATCCTCCGAAAAAACGGAAGAAACATCCATCAGCCGTCCGGACTGACTGACGTAATAATACTGTCCGTTATAGTAACAGGCACAAGCCGCCTGAGCAGGCGTCAAATCCACTTTCAGCGCATTCGGAAATTGGCGGCTGATGGAAACATCGTCCAATTCTACACTTTGTTCGAGCACCTTCTGCTCCAAACTTTCGGTATTGATCCGAAAAAGGTTGTCACCCAATTGCAACCCCGTTGCCGCAGCAAAATCTTCTGCCGTATAACCGTTTTCGCCCGTAATGACAATCTCGTCGATGTTGAAAAACACTGTGAGCGACAAGGTGAAAAACAACACCGTCACAATGATCGTCCCGAAGAGAATCTGAAGAATATAACTGCGAAAACGGCGGCGGTGCCGGCGCTGACGATCCTTCGTCTGCGCACGGGTCCGTGCCCACTGATTCTGTTGTCTGGTTTGTTTGCTCACCTGTGTTCCCCCACTTTGTACGTCTTATTCCTCTTCTTCTCGTTCGATCACCGCTCCCAAACGGCGTAAATCCTCTTCCATCCGCTGATACCCGCGATCGATGTGTTCGATCTGGCGCACCACCGTTTCCCCTTTGGCGGAAAGCCCCGCCAGCACCAGCGCCGCACCGCCGCGCAAATCCTCCGCATGAACCGTCGCCCCCAGCAACCGGGGAACGCCCGTCACGACCGCAATGCGGCCTTCTGCTTTGATATCCGCGCCCATACGGCAAAGTTCAATCGCCTGTTTGAAGCGATTTTCAAAAATATTTTCGACGATCAGGCTCGTGCCGCATGCCGTGGAAAGCAGCGCCATCACCGGCGCCTGCGCATCCGTCGGGAATCCCGGATAAGGCATGGTGCAGATCCGTTTGACCGCCCGCAGTCTCTTGGGTGCTTCCAGATGGATGGTGTGTTCATCGGTGACAATATCGCACCCCATCTGTTCCAGCACCGGCAACACGCTTTCCAAATCGTTGGGCGCCGCACCCGTGAGCGTGATTTCCCCGCCGGTAATTGCCGCAGCGCCCAGCATCGTCGCGGTCCAAATGCGGTCCGGCATCACCGGGTAGGTTACGCCATGCAGGTGATCCACCCCATCGATACGGATGGTGCTTTTTCCCGCGCCGCTGATGCGCGCCCCTCTGGCATTCAAATACCGCGCAAGGTCGCAGATTTCCGGCTCCTGTGCGGCGTTATAAATCACCGTCCGCCCCTCGGCCATCGCAGCGGCAAGCAGAATATTTTCTGTTGCCCCCACGCTG
>CALXIC010000140.1 GCA_944388265.1 uncultured Clostridia bacterium
AAGACCACCATCTCCCGCTATTTCAACAATCCCGATTCGCTGACCCCCAAAAGCCAGCAGATCATCGCGGATGCACTGAAAACGCTTCATTATAAAGAAAACAAAGTCGCCCGCATTCTCGCCAACGGCAAAACCGAATTCATCGGCATCATCGTACCGGACTTATATCACCATTACTTTTTTGAAATCTTAAGCAACATTTTAGCCACTTATGAATCCTTCGGGTACAAATTTCTGGTCTTTACCGGCAACCGAAACGAAGACATCGAACGCCGGTACATCCGCGAACTGCTTTCGTACCAGATCGAAGGGATGATTGTGTTAAGCCACACCATCGCATCCGAAGAGCTTGCCAAACTGCCGATTCCGATTGTCACCATCGAACGCGAGGACGAATTTGTCTCGAGCGTCAATACCGACAACTTTTCCGGCGGCTTCCAGGCAACCGAAATGCTTGATCGCCATAACTGCGACCGGCTCATTCACATCAACTCCCCGGCGGACGACCACAAGCCCAGCGCGGGACGTATCCACGGCTTTGAAAGTTACTGCAAACAGCATCAGATTCCGCATGAAATCCTGCTGCGCGGCTTCGACAATTCCTACGAAAACGACCTGCAGCTTGCCAAAGAAGTGTTTGAGCAGATCGAAAACAGCTGGCCGCAGGAAAAGAAAGGGCTGTTTATCGCCAACGACACGCTGGCAAACCTGTTCTTGAAGCTCATCTTCCAAAAATACGGCTGTCTGCCGGAAGATTACCTGCTGGTGGGCTTCGACAACTCCAACATCTCGCGCGAATCGATCATCTCCATCAGCACGATCGGACAGCAGGTCGACCAGCTCACCCATGAAGCCGTTGCCCTTTTGATCGACCAGATCGAACAGCACAAAAACAAAACCACGCCGGCAGCGCCGGTGCACAAGGTGATCCCGCCGGTGTTGTTTGAACGGGAAACCACCAACCGCAACCCCAACTGGAAAACGAAAAACTAATGCCATAAAAAAAGCTCCCCGTAAAGGGAGCTTTTTTCTTTGCTTTTCTCGCTGGAGACGACCAAATCTTCCCAGGGGAGGAAAATCAAAAAACATCATAAACTTAAGATGCAATCATTTGGTTGGATCTCCATTTCATCATGACTGACGACAATGCAAAGTTTCTGCTTCGAAACGTTTCGGATCGCCTTCATAATTTCCTCTTTCGTTTTGGGATCGAGCGAAGCCGTGGGCTCGTCAAACACCAACACTTGTGCCTGAGTGGCCAGTGCTCTTGCAAAGACGATTCGCTGTCCCTGCCCAAAGGAAATGTTTTTGGCGTCTTCGCTGATCCGCGTGTCCACGCCATGCGGCAAAGAGGCGATGTATTCCGACAGCTGCGCTTCCTTGATGATCTCCTGCAACGCATCGTCCGAAAGATGACGATCCAGCACAATATTCTCCCGAATGGTGCCGGAAATCAACAGATGATCCTGCGGAACAAACGAACACAGTCCAGTAAACTCTTTCGTTATCCTTGTTCCGTCCGACAAGGTGTAGCATATTGTTCCGCCGTCCGGTTGATAGAGTCCTAAGAGCAGTTTTAGTAACGTGGTCTTTCCTGCCCCGCTTTTTCCTCGGATCATCAAAACGCCGGGGGCTTTCGCTTCAAAATTCAAACCATGAAACAGCTGGGTGCTTCCATAGGAAAAAGAAAGATCTTTGATGGAAAGCGCCGCAACCGGTTCCTTGCTTTGCACATTTGTCTCACCCGTCGTGGGATTGGATTTTGAAAGCAGCGCGTCGATCCGATGAAGCGATACTGCGGAAGAACGAATCTCCGTCATTTGACCCATGAACTCCGTAAACGGCCAAACAATGAAATTCAGCAGCTGCAAAAAGCCGACAATCTCGCCGATTTTCATTTCGTGGTTCATCACCAGTATCGCACCGCCCACGATGCTGCACACCATCGAAAGCGAACCCAAAAAGCTGCCGCCAAACACCACCAAGGATTGATACAAGCATTGACGCAAATCGGCTTTGCAAAATGCTTCATTGAGCGTTTCATATCTGGAGGTAAAATACTGAGTTAAGTGAAACACCCGGGTAACCATCGAATTTCCCAAAATTTCTTGGACAAACGAACGCGTCTTGCTGTATGCTTCCCGGCTTTCCACGGTTTTGCTTTCCACAACAGGGGCCATCTTTTTGGTGAAAAGAGCCGCCAAAGGCGTTAATACGATGACCACGAGCGTCAGCTGCCAGCTGAGATAAAACGCATACCCTAAACAGGCGATACAGCTCAGCGCGCCGGACAACAGCGTCACCACCTGGATGGGGATGATTTTTGCACTGATTTCCACATCCTCAAACAGGCGGGTTTGAATGTCCCCCTCCGAATAGGTTTCATAGTCGGACAAATTCAGATTTAATAAGGAAGAAAGAAATTTCTTTCGGATTTTCGAGAGGGATCGCAACACCGACTGCCGCTGAGTATAGGAAAAGAACACATTGAACGCCCCGGTCAGTAAAAACACCAACAGCGCAAGCAAAAACGCAAGGCCGATGGAAGAGGCCGTTTCCCCCGCCGCGATATTTAAAATATTTTGCAAACACCACGCGTTGGCAATGCCGAGCAGCGCAAGAATTCCTGAAAGAATCAGAAGTGTGGTCACCTGACGAATGCCGGCATCCCTCAGTAAGGGAAAGAAATATTTTTTCATGCCCCGATGTCCTCCTGCCGATGATTTCGGTTTTTGCATTTTATACACAGTATATCATATTTTGGCGGTTTTGTCCTTTCAAGAACCCGAATTCCATGAAAAAAAGCTCCCTGCAAAGGGAGCTTTTTTCTTTGATTTAGTCGATGGAAACGACGGTATAATCCTGCGCTTCCACGGCCTGTTTGAGGGTTTCGTTGGACACATCCGCCGAAAGGGTGACGATCGCCGTACCGCTTTCGTGGCTGACTTCTGCCGCCGAAACGCCTTCCAGCGCTTCCAGCGTTTTTTTGACGCGGGCTTCGCAGTGGCCGCACATCATGCCTTCAATTTTCATCGTTTTTTCCATTGTCTGTTCCTCCTGTTTTTCTTTTTGTTTGATTTTTTTATCTTTTTTC
>CALXIC010000141.1 GCA_944388265.1 uncultured Clostridia bacterium
AGCAGCTGCCGCTTCATTTCGATCCCGCCGGCATACCCTGTCAGGCGATGTCCCGCTCCCACGACCCGGTGGCAGGGAATCACAATCCAAAGAGGATTTTGATGGCATGCCTGTCCCACGGCGCGCGCCGCTTTCGCACGCCCGATCCGGCGTGCCAGTTCGCCGTAAGTCGCCGTCTCGCCGTAAGGAATCTGCTGCAAGGCGCGCCAGACCTCTTGCTGAAAAGCGCTCCCTTTCGGTGCAAGCGGCAGCGAAAACACCTCGCGCCGGCCGCCAAAATATTCCTCCAGCTGGCGCGCGGCCTCATCCGTCAATGCAGACGGCGTGAGCGATTCCCGGACACCCGCATGCAACGAAAGTTCCACCAAGGCCCCGTCCTCTTCTGCAATCCAAAGCCGTCCAAACGGGCAGTCATACCATCCGCCGTGTTTCATTCAGATCTTCCTATCTATCCGCTTGGTATTGCCAAACGAGCGGTTTTTTAGTACAATAAGAACCATAATCTTTGCTCATTGTAGCAAACCAAAACGAAAAATGCAACAAAGGAGCGTTTACTTTGCAGCGCATATTGGGTTATTTACGAAAAGCCGTGCAGGAATTTGATTTGATACAGAAAGGCGACCGCATCGCCGTTGGAGTGAGCGGCGGAAAGGACTCAGTGGTATTATTGACCGGGCTTTGCCGTCTGCGGCGCTTTTTGGGGGTGTCCTTCGACGTCGTGGCCATCACCCTGGACCCGGGGTTTGGCGGCGTAGAAACCGATTATTCCCCCATTGCGGCGCTCTGTGAAGAACTGGGCGTCCCCTACATCGTCAAGCGCACCCAAATCGGCGAAGTGGTGTTTGACGTGCGCAAAGAAGCCAATCCCTGCAGCCTGTGCGCGAAAATGCGCCGGGGCGCGCTGCACGACGCGGCGCTGGAAGCCGGCTGCAACAAAGTGGCGTTGGGGCATCATTACAATGACGCAGTCGAAACCTTTGTGATGAACCTTTTCAACGAAGGCCGACTGGGGTGTTTTTCGCCCAAAAGCTATCTGTCCATCAAAAAGCTCTGGCTGATTCGTCCGATGGTCTTCGCCCCCGAAAAAGAAATCCGCAGAGCTGCCGAAAAATGCAATCTGCCCATCGTCAAATCGAAATGCCCTGCCGACGGGCACACCAACCGCGAAACGACCAAAGAGTTTCTGCGTCAGCGTGAACGGGAAGACAGCGGGTTTACCTACCGCCTGTTCGGCGCCATGCGGCGGGCGGGCATCGACGGCTGGGGATACCCCGACCGGCCGGTGCGTAAAAAGAAGCCGGATGCAATCCAAGACTTCGTCATCGAAGCGGCAACGGCGGCGGACTTGCCCGCCGTAGCACCGCTTGCGGCCGAACTTTATTCCGGCAGTGCCGACTCCCTGCAGGCGGAATTTGCCGGTCTGCTCGCCCGTCCGGATGCCGCGCTCTTTGCCGCCAAACAGCAGGAACAGATCATCGGCTTTGCGCAGTGCCAGCTGCGGCACGACTACGTGGAAGGCTGCTCCACCTCTCCGGTGGGCTACCTGGAAGGGGTCTACGTCTCCCCCGCTTTCCGCCAGGCCGGCGTTGGCCGTTCACTCGAATGCGCCTGCGAAGACTGGGCCAAAAAGCTCGGATGCACCGAATTTGCCAGCGACTGTGCCCTCAAAAACACCGAAAGCCGGCACTTTCACGATCATCTCGGCTTTGCAGAAATGGAGCAGATTTGCTGCTTTATGAAGCCGCTGAAGGAAAGCACCGAAGACTAACATATTAACAACCGTTCGCCGTAACAAGTAAAAACCCTCCGCAAATTGCGGAGGGTTTTTTCGTTATCCTTTCACATCAACGGCAAAGTTCATCTGCCATTGCTTCCAAAGCGGCGATATCCGCTTCTTTGACGGCCGATTTGACGGAAACGGTCGTTTCCAGCCAGGTGATGTTTTTGCTCTTTTCAAATTTGCCTTTCATCACCTTTGCAGCCACCGGTGCCCAAGAACCGTTTTCAATCAGGCCGATGGTGCGGTTCTGGTAACCGCGTTCGGTCAGATGATCGATGAACGCTTTCATAAACGGGAAGATGTCCGCGTTATAAGTCGGCGAAGCAAGCACCAATTTGCCGTAACGGAACGCGTCTTCCGTTGCTTCGGCCATATCTTCGCGGGCGAGATCGCAGAAGACCACTTTCGGGCAACCTTTTTCCAGCAGTTTGTCGCGCAGAATTTCGGCCGCTTTCTTGGTGTTGCCGTATACCGACGTATAAGCGATCATGACGCCTTCCGATTCCACACCGTAAGACGACCAGATGTCATACAGTTTGAGGTAATGTTCCAGGTTTTCGGTCAGCACCGGGCCATGCAGCGGGCAGATGATCTGAATATCGAGCGTTGCCGCTTTTTTCAACAGAGCCTGCACCTGTGCGCCGTATTTTCCAACGATGCCGATGTAATAACGGCGAGCTTCGCAGTCCCATTCTTCTTCCACATCCAGCGCGCCGAATTTGCCGAAGCCGTCTGCCGAAAACAGCACGTGATCGGTGCTGTCATAGGTGACCATCACTTCCGGCCAATGCACCATCGGTGCAAACACAAACGTCAGCGTATGGTTCCCCAGTTCCAGCGTATCGCCGTTTGCAACCACAACCTGACGGTCGGTCAAATCCAGCGACGGGAAAAAGTTTTGAATCATCACAAATGTTTTGCTGTTTCCAACCACTTTGGCGTTCGGGTAAGCGTTGACAAAGCGTTCAATGTTGGCGGAGTGGTCCGGTTCCATATGCTGAACCACCAGGTAATCCGGCTGACGGCCCTGCAGTTCTGCTTCCAGCTTCTGAAGCCATTCGTCGCCGAACGAAGCATCCACCGTATCCATGACGGCAATTTTGTCGTCCACGATCACATAAGAGTTGTATGCCATGCCGTTGGGCACCACATACTGACCTTCAAACAGATCCACCTGATGATCGTTGACGCCGATGTAACGAATATCCTGTGTGATTTTCATCTTGTATCCCTCTCCAGTTGTAAATTTTGGTCGGAAAATGGATGATTTTCCTCTCATTTCGCTCATTATATCATGTTTCGCACTTGCCTGCAAGTGCATCCACACCAAAAGAGAGGCGAAGATTGCTTCGCCTCTCTTTGTATCAAACGAATTATTTCTGGCTCATTTCCTTGGATTTATCGGTGCAGACCTGCATTGCGGACATCACCGCCTGACGCCAGCCGCGTTTTTCCAGTTCGATGACCGCGTCAATCGTCGTACCGCCAGGAGTACAAACCATGTCCTTGAGTTCGCCCGGATGACGGCCGGTTTCCAGCACCATTTTCGCAGCGCCCAGTACCGCCTGTGCCGCAAATTTATAAGCCTGCGTACGGGGCATCCCGCCTGCAACGGCGGCGTCCGCCATTGCTTCGATGAGCATATAAATATAAGCCGGCGAAGAACCGGATACACCGGTGACCACGTCCATCAAGCTTTCCGGAACGACTTCCGATTTGCCGAAGCTGTTGAAGATGGAGCAAACATCGGACAATTCTTCTTCGGTTACCTGATCATTGGGGCAGATGGCAGCCATCCCTTCGTTGACAATCGCCGGCGTATTCGGCATGGAACGCACAATTTTAATGTCACGTCCAAACCAGCTGGCAATCCGTTTTAAGGACAACCCGGCGGCAAACGTTACGATGATGACATTTTCTTTCACGGTATCGCGGATCTGTTCGATTACGCGCGGATAAAGCTGCGGTTTGATGGACAGGAACAGGATATCGGCTTCTTTCGCCACTTCCAGGTTGTCCGTCGTTACGCGAATATCATATTTCTTTTTCAGTGCGGAAAGTGCTGCACGCGAAATATCCGACGCAATCACGCGGTCCGGCGTAACCAGCTCCGCACGAATGATGCCGGCGATTGCAGCGCCGCCCATGTTGCCGCTTCCAATAAACCCAATGATTCGTTTCATAATGGTGCATCTCCTTTTTCTTTACAGGCTCCCCAATGCCTTAAAAATCCATCTAACCCATCCGATCAGGACAGCTTTTCAATCGCCTGGCGAACGCGGGAAAGCGTATCCTCTTTGCCGATCACCACGGCGATCTGATCGCCGCCGCCCGGCGTGACCGCTTTGCCCGACAGCGCAATACGGAACGCGCCGTATGCCGCACGTTTATTCAAACCGGTTTCTTCGCTGACGGTGAGTGCCAATGCACCCAGCTGTTCTGCGGTCCATTCCTCTGCGGTCATCGCTTCCAATTTCGGGAGCATCGCTTCCAGAATGGTTTTACAGGTTTCAGGATTCATTTTTTGTTTTTTATTGGTAAAGAGCGCCTGTGCATCATAATCCGGCAGCTGATCAATGAAATCAATCTGCGGGATCACATCGGTGAGCACCTCGCAGCGCGGCTGAAGCATCGCTGCCAATTCCTTGAAATTCAGATCTTCCCGGCTGGTTCCCTGTTTGAGATAGGGCATCACGCGGCGAAGGAATTCTTCCGTCGAAAGCGCGCGGATGTATTTGCCGTTGATGGCCAGCAGTTTTGCCGGGTCGAAGATCGCCGGCGATTTCGAAATCCCCGAAAGGTCAAACTCTTTGCAGAGTTCTTCCAGCGAGAAGATTTCTTCTTCCCCTTTCGGCGCCCATCCGAGGAGTGCAATATAATTGATGACGGCTTCCGAAAGGTAACCCTTTTTGACGAGATCCTGATACGAAGCGTCGCCGTTTCTCTTCGAGAGCTTATTCGAAGCGTCCTTCATAACCGGCGAGCAGTGAATATAAGTCGGGATCTCCCAACCGAATGCTTCATACAGCAAATTGTATTTCGGCGTCGACGACAGGTATTCGTTCCCGCGGATGACGTGGGTGATGCCCATGAGGTGGTCGTCCACGACGTTTGCAAAGTTATAGGTCGGCATGCCGTCCGTCTTAATCAGAATCTGATCTTCGAGGGTGTTGTTTTCCACCGTGATGGTGCCGAACACTTCATCCTCAAAGGACGTCGTGCCTTCGCGCGGCATCTTCTGACGGATGACATACGGAACACCGGCGTCGAGTTTTTTCTGCACTTCTTCCGGAGAAAGATCGCGGCAATGTCCGTCGTAGTGGGTAAATTCGCCGGCTTTCTGCTGTTCTTCATGCAGCGCGTCGAGGCGTTCTTTATCACAGAAGCAATAGTACGCATGACCGGATTTTACCAGCTGTTCGGCATATTGTTTGAACATGCCCATGCGTTCGCTCTGCACATACGGTCCCACCGGACCGCCAATGTCCGGACCTTCGTCCCAGTTCAAGCCGGTTTCCCGCAGGGTCTGGTAAATGATATCCACAGCGCCTTCTACGTAACGTTCCTGGTCGGTATCTTCAATGCGCAGAATAAACGTCCCATTGTTTTTCTTGGCCAGAAGATAGGCATACAAAGCCGTGCGCAGATTCCCCACGTGCATATATCCCGTGGGCGAGGGCGCAAATCTTGTTCTTACGGTATCCAAAATCAGTCCTCCAATATTCGCCGGATGCCCGGCAATGTCACTTTTTTCATTGTATCTGTTTTTCTATGGAATGTCAATGCACGAAGCTGCATTTCTTCCTTTTTTGCATGAAAAATTGCAAAAGTGTTTTATTGACCCGTGTTCGTTTGGATGTTCGTTGTGTAAAAAGCTTGAAATTTTTGGCGAACGCTTGACTTTTCAAAGGAGATCAGACTATAATAAGAACAATAACAACAGGCGCTGAAGGAAAGAGTAAAAAGGAAACGGGTTTGACAGAGAGTCCGGCGGGTGGAAACGGACAAAAAACGCCCTTTTGAAGATGGTTCCGGAGCTCCGCACCGAGGCTTGGGCTTAGGCTGCGGCGGGATTGCCCGTTATCGCAATCGGCTGTCGAGCAGATGCTCCGCAGCGTATGAGGCTGTTTTTGCGAAAAAGCAGCGAATAAAGGTGGTAACACGAAGCAGATGCTCTCGTCCTTTAACAAAGGGCGGGAGCTTTTTTTATCCCCTGTTGAAATAGGTAAAGGAGCAAGATTATGGAACAGAAAAATTACTACATTACAACCGCCATCGCTTACGCATCCAGAAAACCCCACACCGGCAACACCTACGAAATCGTACTGACCGACGCGATTGCCCGCTTCAAACGCTTTGAAGGACAAAACGTCTTCTTCCAGACCGGCACCGACGAACATGGTCAGAAGATCGAAGAAATCGCCAAAGAACAGGGCATCACCCCAAAACAGAGCGTCGACAACGTGGCCGCTGAAATCAAACGCCTGTGGGATTTGATGAACTGCTCGTACGACAAATTCATCCGCACCACCGACGGCTACCACGAAAAGGTCGTCCAGAAAATCTTCAAAAAGCTCTACGACCAGGGCGACATCTACAAAAGCGAATACGAAGGCTGGTACTGCACGCCGTGCGAAAGCTTCTGGACCGAAACCCAGCTCAAAGACGGCTGCTGCCCGGACTGCGGACGCCCGGTGAAAAAGACGAAAGAAGAAGCTTACTTCTTCCGGATGAGCAAATATCAGGATCGCTTGATGCAGTACATCGACGAACATCCCGATTTCATCCAGCCGGAATCCCGCAAACGCGAAATGGTCAACAACTTCCTCAAACCGGGCTTGCAGGATCTGTGTGTGTCGCGTACCTCCTTTACCTGGGGTATCCCGGTCGACTTTGACCCGAAACACGTCATCTACGTGTGGATCGACGCACTCACCAACTATATCACCGGCATCGGCTACGATCCGGACGGCAGCAGCGAACAGTTTGAAAAACTCTGGCCGGCAGACGCCCACATCATCGGCAAGGACATTTTGCGTTTCCACACCATCTACTGGCCGATCATGCTGATGGCGCTCGACCTGCCGCTGCCGAAAAAGATCTTCGGCCATCCGTGGCTGCTCTTCGGCACCGACAAGATGAGCAAATCCAAAGGAAATGTGCTGTATGCCGACGAACTGGTCGAACAGTTTGGCGTGGACGGCGTGCGCTACTACCTGCTCAAAGAAATGCCGTTTGCACAGGACGGTTCCATCACCTATGACACCTTGATCTCCCGCTACAACTCCGATCTGGCGAACACCCTCGGAAACCTCGTCAACCGCACCGTTGCGATGAGCAACAAGTATTTTGGCGGCGCCGTCGAAAACAAGGGCGTCTGCGAACCGGTCGACGAAGAACTCAAAACCGCTTGCCTCGACTGCGTACAGGAAGTGAAGCGCCTGATGGCAGACTTCCGCATTTCGGACGCACTGGAAGCGATCCTGTCGCTCGCACGCCGCAGCAACAAATATATCGACGAAACGATGCCGTGGGCGCTGGCAAAAGATCCGGAAAAGGCAGACCGTTTGCAGACCGTGCTGTATCACCTTTTGGAAAGCATCCGCTTCCTGGCAGCACTGTTGTCCTCCTTCCTGCCGGAAACCGCGGCGAAGATCGAAGATCAGATCTGCTGCCATGACACCGCGCTCGACACCCTTTCTTCCTTCGGCGGGCTGAAAGCCGGCAAAGTCGGCGAAGCGAAACCGCTCTTTGCCCGCATCGACGAAAAGAAATTCTACGAAGAACTCGAAGCCAAACAAAAAGCTGCCGAAGCACAAAAAGAAGCAGAAGCACCGGCAGGGCTTGCCCCCATCTCCATCGATCTCTTGGATCAGGTGGAATTGATCGCCGCAAAAATCAAAACCTGTGAGCCGATCAAAAAAGCGAAAAAACTGCTGAAACTGACCCTCGACGACGGACGCGGAGGCCGTCAGGTCGTTTCCGGCATCGCCAACTACTACAAACCGGAAGAACTGATCGGTAAAACGGTCGTTTTGGTCGCAAACCTGAAACCCGCCAAACTCTGCGGCGTGGAATCCTGCGGCATGATTCTGGCTGCGGATTGCAGCGAATCGGAAATCAAGGTACTGTTCTTGGATGATTCCATCCCGGCAGGCGCGACCATCCGCTGAGAAATGAGGAATCAAGCATGAACCATTATTGTTCCCGTGCTGCGGCGCTCGGGCTTGCCGCCGTCCTGACGGCGGCAAGCCTTACCGGCTGCGGCGCCACCCCGGAAGGGTACACCTATACCGAAGCCATATTGGATCTGTATTATGAAAACGATCCTTCCGCTTATATGGAGATGACCGGCGCAACGGAAGAAGAAGCCGCAAAGCTTTATGACAGCGCGATGAACCGCACCATGAGTTATTTCAAAACCTACTACTCCGTGACGAAATGGGACGACGCTACCCGCGATCAGTGCCTGGCGCTTTACGAACGCATCTACAAAGAAAAAGCGCAGTACAAGGTGCTCAGCTGCACCACCGGAAGCAGCAATCAGTGGACGGTAACCATCGAAACCACCCCCTTCAACCTCTTTACCGATGCGGATGAAGATTACATCACCTATCTGGAAGGATTCCGCGACGATTACGAAAGCGGAAATGTCACCTACGAAGACAAGGACGAATATCTCATGGACTACGCCGACGGCGTGGTGGATGTGGTGGAAGAACATTTTGATACAGCGGATTACGGCGAAGCGACGACCATGACCATCACCGTCACTAAGAATGAGGACGGCACCTATGAATTAGAAGAAAACGACAAAGCGTTTTTGGACGTCGCCATCCTCCCCTATCCGGAAGTAGAAACGGAAGAAACGGCAGACGAAGAGGAATCCGAAACCTCCAGTGAAACCGAAGCTGCCGAAGAGGAAACGGCCGAATGAACGAATTGCATGTCACCGGAATTTTTGATTCGCACGCCCATTACGACGACGAATCGTTTTTGGACGATCAGCAAGCGGTGCTCGAACACCTGAAAGCAAGCGGCGTGAGCCGTGTATTAAACATCGCCTGCTCGATGCCTTCCTGCGAAACCAGTTTAGCACTGGCCAAGCAATACGACTGGATCTACTGCGCCGTTGGAATTCATCCCGACGCGGCCGATGATCTGCCGGATGATTACTTAGACCGTCTGCGCGCCTACGCCGCTCATCCAAAGGTCGTCGCCATCGGCGAAATCGGGTTGGATTACCATTACGAAAACGTCGACCGCGTCCGTCAGCAAGTCGTCTTTGAAGAACAGCTGGTCCTTGCCAAAGAACTAGATCTGCCCGTGGTGATCCATTCCCGCGAAGCCACGCAGGACACCATGAATCTCGTGCGCAAATACCGCCCCAAAGGCGTGATGCACTGCTTTTCCGGTTCGGCGGAAACGGCAAAAGAGCTGGTGGAGCTCGGCATGTATGTAGGCTTTACCGGCGTCTTGACCTTTAAAAACGCCAAAAAGGCAAAACTTGCGGCACAAGCGGTTCCCGCAGACCGGCTGCTGTTAGAAACCGACTGCCCCTATATGGCACCGGTTCCCTTCCGGGGGAAACGCTGTGATTCGTCCATGCTCCCCTATACGGCGCAGGCGATGGCCGAACTGCAAGGATTATCCACCCAAGAAATGATCGATCAGACCCGGCAAAACGCCTGCCGTCTGTTTGAGATCGAGGAATAGAAAAGGAATGCCCATGAATCTGCAAAAACTCTATGAAAGCAAACGCACCGTCTATTCGATGGAAGTATTTCCGCCGAAAAAGACGTCCTCCATCGATACCATTTACAACACCCTTTACGGGCTGCGCACCTTGCCGGTTGATTTTATCAGCGTGACCTACGGTGCAGGAGGCAGCACCCAGCAAAAAGAAAAAACGCTGGAAATTGCTTCCCTCATCAAAAGCGAATACCGTATTGAACCGCTGGTGCATCTGACCTGCCTCAACTCCACCAAAGAAGAAGTGCGCCAGATGCTCGATCGCTTGAATCAGCTGGGTCTAAAAAACATTTTGGTTCTGCGCGGCGACCAAAGCCCCACGGTGGAGCCGAAACACGATTTTGAACATGCCAGCGACCTGGCGGTGTTTATCAAGGCCTATGACCCGAGCTTTCAGCTGGCAGGCGCCTGCTATCCGGAAGGACACTACGACGCTGCAACGCTGGAAGAGGACATCGAAAACCTCAAATACAAGCTCGATGCAGGGGTCACCTCATTGGTCACGCAGCTCTTTTTCGACAACGAAGCCTATTACCGCTTCCGCGACAAAATGGAAAAAGCCGGCATCCACGTACCGGTGGAAGCGGGCATCATGCCGATTGTGAAAAAAAGCCAGATTGAACGCACCGTCTCGATGTGCGGCGCGTCCATCCCGCCGCAGCTTTCGCGGATGTTCCAGCGCTACGGCGACGATCCACAGGCGCTGTTTGACGCCGGCATCCATTACGCCATCACCCAGATGATCGATCTGGCGGCGTCGGGCATCTCGGGGCTGCACGTCTACACGATGAACAACGTCGAAGTGGCGCGGCGCATCACCGACGGCGTGTGGTCGGTGATCGAAAGCAACAACCGCTGAGGATTGCCATGGAACCTTGGACCATCCCGATCAATCGGTCGGATGTGCTGCGCTATTTGGGCTGGTTTCACGACACCCTGCCCCCCAAGATGGATAAACTGGTGGACCGCTGCATCGCCGAGACGGCGACGCTTTGTGTTCCGCGCTGGCGCTTCACAAGGGTTTCGGTACAAAAGACGCCCGAAGGAATGCTGTTGGGAGACGAACTGCTGCTCACCGGAAACGACGCCCGCCAGCTGCTGGACGGCTGTGAAAGTGCGTATCTGCTGGGCGCCACCATCGGTGTGCAGGTAGAATCGGTCATCCGCCAGAAGATGCTGACCGCTCCGGACGAAGGCGTCTTGTTTGATGCGGCGGCTTCGTCCGCCGTGGAAGCGGTTGCCGACCGTGCGGAAGCCGCCATCCGGGAACAGGAACCCAAACCCCTGACGGTGCGCTTTTCGCCGGGATACGGCGATCTGCCGATTACCGTACAGCCCACCCTATTAAAGCTGCTGGA
>CALXIC010000142.1 GCA_944388265.1 uncultured Clostridia bacterium
TCCCATTTGTCGCAGAGATTTTGAATTTGGCTTTCGAATTTCGCCAGATTGTTGTTCGAACCGTGGCGGTGCTTTTCGATGACCTGTAAGAGCCGCTTGCCAGCCGCCAAGAGACGCGAGTATGCGTTGGACGGCGGACGGCGGTCGGTGGTCGCAGCGCTTTGTTCCAGCCGTTTGCGGTTTCCGTGAGCCAGGCAATCGCCGGTATACAGGTCGTACACACTGCCGCTGTACGGCGCTTCGGCCGCGTAGCCGCATTCTTTGGTGATGATGCGGGCAAATTCGTCGCAGACGTCGTCGTTTCCGTGGTTGACGAACACTTTCAATGGCTGATGGGAAAAACCTTTGAGCCAGTGCAGCAAAATCTCCTGGTCGGCATGGCCGCTGATGCCCGCCATCTGCGCGATTTCGGCGCGCACGGCGACGGTTTCACCGAAGAGTTTGACTTCGTCACGCCCTTCGATGAGGGAGCGTCCCAGCGTACCCTCCGCTTGATAGCCCACAAACAAAATGGTGGATTCCTTGCGCCAGAGATTGTGCTTCAAATGATGGCGGATACGGCCGGCTTCACACATGCCGCTGGCCGAGAGGATGACCTTGGGTTCGGGATCGGCGTTGATCGCGACCGATTCTTCGCTGCGCACCGAGAAATGCAGATCGGGGAATTTTAACGGGTGAATGCCCTTTTCCAAAAGTGCCAGCGTGTCGGCGTCAAAGTAGTCGTGCAGGTCGCCGGAATAGATGTTGGTAGCCTCCACCGCGAGCGGGCTGTCGACATAGACCGGAAAATGATCGTGCCCGTGCACCATGCCGGCTTCTTTGATTTCGCGCAGCAGGTACAACAGTTCCTGCGTACGGCCCACGGCAAAACTTGGAATCACCACGTTGCCGCCGCGGTCGAGGGTGCGCTGGATCACCGCCGCCAGCTGGGAACGGTAATCGGGGCGTTCGCCGTGAAAGCGGGTGCCGTAGGTGGATTCGATGATGACGTAATCCGCGCCGGGCGGCTGGATGGGGTCATGAATCAGCGGGCGCTTGACGTTCCCCAAATCGCCCGAAAAGAGCAGGGAGCGTTTGTGTCCGTATTCTTCAAAGCTCAGTTCAATCGACGAAGAGCCCAGCAGGTGACCGGCGTCGATGAAACGCACATGGAAGCAGTCGAGCACGTCGATGGGTTCTTCATACCGGCAGCCGACAAATTTCGGCAGTGTTTTTTGCACGTCCTGCATGGTGTAAAGCGGCACATACGGCGGCTTGCCGGAACGCTGCGCCTTGCGGTTGCGCCACGAGGCTTCAAATTCCTGAATGTGGGCGGAGTCTGCCAGCATGATGTTGCAAAGCTGTACCGTCGCTTCGGTGGCGTAGATGTGTCCGAAAAATCCGCCCGCCGTCATCATCGGCAGTTTGCCGGAGTGGTCGATGTGCGCGTGGGTCAAGAAAATGGCGTCGATCTCACCGGGTGTGACCGGAAGCTGTTGATTTTCGTACAAATCCGCCCCTTGCTCCATGCCGCAGTCGATGAGTATTTTTTTCCCGCAGGCTTCTAACAGCGTGCAGGAACCGGTCACTTCATGAGCGGCTCCTAAAAACGTCAACTTCATAACATTTATCGCCTCATTTCTGGAACAGAAGAATATAACCGTTCATTTTTACCAATATTTTATCATGACAGAAATTACTTTGCAACAATATGACGAAATATTTAGGAATTGTTTGGATTCTGTTCTTATCTTATGTCCTAGTTTCACCGCTATTCCAGAAAAAATACCGCTGCATGGCGCAGCGGTATCAAAGAATCATATTGTAAAGAGCATGGCGAGTGCACTTAAAATCGGCTGGTGCAAAAGATAGACGATGAGCGCATGCCGTCCGATGGTTTCGAAAATCCCCATCCGCCAATACAGAAAAGACGGCGTGTGCGGCAGGGTTTTGATCCACCCGGAAACAAAAAAGCCGGTCAAAAACAGAAAGCACCACGGAAAAAAGGAAAAATAATCGGAAGAAGAAAATCCGTCCGCCGTAAATCCCCAAAAGGTCGTCCAAAGATTTTGGTACCATCCATCCGGGAGTTCCCATCCCGGCAGGAGATAGCCGCGGTTGACCGGTCGGGTGAGCGCAAACAACAGAGCGCTTCCCACAGCTCCTGCCAGCGGCGGGATTTTTTGAAGCCATGGACGCAGCGGATACAAAAGAAGCATAGCACTGCCCAAAAAGGTTAAAATACCAAAGGTTACCGCGCCCTGCGGCACAACAGTCCACGTCACTGCTGAGATCAACGCCCCACAGCCGAAGGCGATCAATCCGTGCCGCACCGCATGTTTGCCAAACTGCCAGCAAAATCCGGCAATGAAGATGAAGGTCCAGCAAATGCCCTGCTGCCAGTAAAAGGCGCCTTTGGAGGTGTACCACCCGATGGGAATGTTTGACAGATACACCAGATCCCATAGAAAATGGTAGAGGACCATATTCACGACGGCCAGTCCGCGGAGTCCGTCGATCAAATCATAGCGCTTGGCGTTTGCATTCATAACATACCCCTTTCATGTCCTTTTATGATACCGCGAAGAACCAAAAAAGGCAAGCGGGATTTTACGAATTGTTTTGTAAATGTTCACAAAAAGTGAAAAATGTACCTTGCGATATTTTATTGGTGATGCTATAATTTTTTCATACTGGAGGGATTGCCATGAATGCTGAACAGATGACTCTTCATGATCTTTTCAAAGAACTTGGGGTAGACCCGGCGGTCGGGCTGAGCGCTGCGGAGGTTTCCAAACGTCAGCAGACCTATGGACCGAACCGGCTGCAGGAAAAAAAGAAAAAAAGCATGCTGCAGCGGTTTTTGGAGCAGTTTAAGGACGCGATGATCATCATTTTGCTCATCGCGGCGGCTATTTCGTTTGGAATTGCCTGTGTGGAAGGAAATCCATCCGAATTTTTTGAGCCGCTTTTGATTCTGCTCATCGTCATCGCCAATGCGGTGATGGGGGTCGTGCAGGAAAACAAGGCGGAAAAAGCGCTCGATGCCCTGCAAAATCTTTCTGCACCGCATGCACGGGTACTGCGCGACGGGAAAGAACTGCGCATCGAAGCCGCTCAGTTGGTGCCCGGGGACATCATCCATCTGGAAGCGGGCGACTTTATCCCGGCGGATGCGCGCTTGCTGCAAAGCAGTTCTCTCAAGAGCGAGGAATCGGCGCTGACCGGCGAATCGGTACCGAGCGAAAAGGACGCGGATACCGTGCTTCCGGCAGGCTCGGCCATCGGCGACCGGACGAACATGGTGTTTTCCGGATGCAGCATCACCTACGGTACGGCAGTTGCGGTGGTCACGGCGACCGGCATGCAGACCGAAATGGGGAAGATTGCGAATCTTTTGGAACAGGCCAAGGAAACGCAGACACCGCTGCAAATCAAACTGGCACAGCTTGGACGCATCCTCGGGGTCGTGGCGCTGGCGTGCTGTGCGGTCATTTTTGTGATTGGACTAGTCAATGACATTCCGCCGATGGAAATCTTTATGACGGCGGTATCCTTGGCGGTTTCCGCCATTCCGGAAGGGCTTCCAGCCATTGTGACCATCGTCCTGTCGATTGGGGTACAGCGCATGGTCGCGAAAAACGCCATCATCCGCAGTCTCCCGGCGGTGGAAACGCTGGGTTCCGCATCGGTGATCTGCTCGGATAAGACGGGGACGCTGACGCAAAACCGCATGACGCTCGTGAAGATCTACGCCGACGGGGAAGACGGCCTGGAGGACGTGCAAACCTGCGGGGACAAGGCGCTCGAACTGCTCAATCAGGCGGCGCTTTGCTGCGACGGCAGCATCACCGTGGAAGACGGCAAGGTGCATCATCTGGGCGACCCGACGGAAACGGCGATCGTCTACGCCGCGTATCAGCGCGGAAAGACCAAGGCGGAACTGGAAACCTTGGCGCCGCGCGTGGGCGCGCTTCCCTTTGATTCCGACCGGAAGCTGATGACCACGGTACATGCCGTGAATGGCCGCTATCTGGTGGTCACCAAGGGCGCGTTTGATATGCTGGCGATGCGCTGTGTGCGGGGCGATCTGGCACGCGCCAAAGCGCTCACCGAAGAGATGAGCGCCTCCTCTCTGCGGGTACTTGCCGTTGCGGCAAAAGTACTGGATGAAGCACCGGCGGAGTATACGTCGGAAACGCTGGAAGCGGGACTCACGTTTTTGGGACTGGTGGGGATGATTGACCCGCCGCGTCCGGAGGCGAAAGCCGCGGTGGCAACCTGCCGCCGTGCCGGCATCAAGCCGGTGATGATTACCGGCGACCATGTGGTGACCGCTTCGGCGATTGCCAAAGAACTCGGCATCATGCAGCCGGGGGATCTGGCGGTGACCGGATCGGAACTCGATAGCTGGAGCGACGCCGTTCTCGATGAAAAGGTGGAAAAAGTTTCCGTTTATGCCCGTGTTTCGCCGGAAAACAAGATCCGCATTGTGCAGGCTTGGCAGCGCAAAGGGCAGGTCGTCTCCATGACGGGGGACGGCGTCAACGATGCGCCGGCTTTGAAAGCGGCGGACATCGGCTGCGCGATGGGCATTACCGGCACCG